>CAUUUQ010000019.1:0-22720 GCA_963548345.1 uncultured Atopobium sp.
GGGGCATTTTTATGTCGAGAGGATCTCACGTTTGTGGGGTCCTCTTTTTTGGTGGGAAAATATTCGAAAATAGCATAAAAATATTTACTAAAAACACATATTAATTACGTATTATGTTTTAATTATGTGTCACATTATTTACATAATTATCTTAATTAAATACCGTTCGCGGAAGATAATTTTTACTATTTGATGTTATCTAATTTCAACATTTGTGCATTTCTGCATACATTTTGTCACTAATCTGTCTTGAATCTGACCATATTTCACCTACCGTTCACCTAAACCTTCTCACTTTCTGACAAATTTAGCTTGATTATTTATCGCACACCGAATTCTGAAATGAGAAATGTTAGAGCGCTTGTGGCGCTTAGGTATTTAAACAGTAAGGAGAGCTTTATGGAGTCGGAAAACAGAGAAGAAGCTGGAACAGAGTCGCTGCTAGGTGGGTCTTTTCGCCATGTGATGGGTGACTATAGCAGGATTGTTCCGCCTCAACACTTCTTTAGAACAATGGAAAAGACGAAGAGGCCGCTCGCGCTTTGTGCGGAACCCTGCATGGGCAAGACCATGTTTCTGAGAGAGCTGGCAGACTATGCACAGTCGAACGGGTGGAATGTGTATGAGATTTCTCTTTCCAGCCTTTCGGCTCAAGAGGCAACCCAGATTCTTACTAAGAAAAGCACTTCTATCTGCAACGGAAAGAATTCAAAGGCACTTAAAAGGCTCGTTCTTATTGACGACTTTCCTCCGTCTGACGAGTATTTTGTTGCTCGTCAGGTTAAATCAATCGCACGACTTCGCATGGCTGGCTGTCTTGTTGCGTTTTCATTATCTCCTGAAGCGCGCCAGTTAATTGATGAAGTTCCGAGCGTATATGTTCTGGGCAAGAATGAGCTACTTTCCTTTATGCCTGGCATTGATAATTCAGAACAATCCGTTTTGAATAGTATGAGATTGACACGCGGTATTCCAACGCTTGTGTATTCTTTGCCGGTCACGTTCTGCGAGCGTGGTGATGCCGACGTTCCTATTACGTATCTAACAAGTCTGGCTTGTGTTGCATCATATATGCTCAGGAGCACTCTTGGCATTGAGGAACTTAGGCTCAGATTAGGCATGATGTTGCTTGGCGTTGGTTCGTTCGATGATTTGAGTCGTATATGCGGACAAGCCGATCTTGAGTATTTGGCCAAGATAGAACAAGATGCACCTTTCTTTGGCGTACATGTAGAGACTAGGCGTTTCTCGTGCCTTCATACTACAAGATTTGATGTGTTGAACTTTAATAAACAGGAGCTTATCGCTCTAGTAGGCAAACATGAAAAACTCGTTTTGAAAGCTATAGCGCTGCTCATTGATAGGGAAGATTTTTCTAAGGCTGCATTTGTGAGCTCGTTGATTAGAGAAGAGATTACCTGGGAAATTGTGCTTTCTCATGCAACAGAGTTTGTTGATGCTGGATATATTGAGCTGGTAGATAATGCGCTTACCGCTACACATTCTGACTGTACGCTAGAAAACTCAAGTAAAAAAGCCGCAAAAAGAATGGTAGATGCCCTGTCTAATACCAAAGGTCCAATGAACAGTAAAGATGCTGGTAAAACACTTGAAAACCTTACCTCATTTAATGGTTTTCTCAAGCAGACCGCTTACATAACACTGCTAAAGCTGCTTCTGCAAAAACCGCTGCCAGCCTTGAAAGAGGACCTTGAGTTAAGTCCGCTTGAAAAGAAAATTGCACTCCATAAACGTGCGATTGATTTGGCTATCCAGGGAAATTTTAAATACGCCCTTCAACTGCTGCTTCTTGAGCAACAGTACGAAAAGGCTTCTTCTATAACCTCGTCAATTCAAACAGTTGATGTTGAATTGCTTTACGCATTGCTGGGTGTATATCAAAAGGACTTTGATGCACGTAGTTCAAAAGCGCTCTCATTTTTACAAGAAGGGGAGGCAAGCGCCTTAAAGGGATCTGTGGGATTACTTAAATGTGTTCGCTACCTTTTTGAAAAGAGCTTTTCTGTGGGCAATTTATACGACACTGAGCAGCTCATAAGCCAAGCTGAATCACACGGCAATCGTATGATTCAAGTACCTGCACTTCTTATTGGAGCGCTTCTCAGTCTCAGAAGTAGGGCATACCCTAAAGCTCAGCTCCAGGCGAGAAGGGCGATGTTGCTGAGCAGAGAATGGGACTCAATTTATGTGACGCAGGTCGGAAAGATCATTGAAGATATCGCAGGGTTTTTCTTGGGCGTTATTCCCACAGAGAAAAGTCTTGAAGCGATTACCCATCCATCTCTAAAAGCAGCATGTAGAACAATATATAAAGCTCTCTTTAAAAGTGTAAAAGGACACTCTCCTGTCTGGCTGGATGAGGTTGAGTATGGAGTTCCTGAAAATGCCATGTGGCTTATGAGGGCACTTTTGTCTGACGAGTCTGAATTTCAGCAGTGTCTAGAACAAGAAATGCCAGAAGAATGGCTGCATTATTTACGTTCAAATGAAGGCAAGCGAGACGTAACAAAATGGAGAGCATTTAAACAAGGAGCAGGGGATTCTCGGACTGAAAACTCTGTGGTTAAGAGTTCGCGCGTAGAGAAGAAACAGAATGCTTATCCTGGGGTGTACATCGCTCTTCTCGGCAGATTCAGTTTGTCAGTTCAAGGAGAGGAGATTGCCGGCAGAAAAATTGCTTATCGTTCGGCAAAGGCGCTGCTTGTGTATTTGGCGCTTGCTCACAACCACATGAGCTTTAGGTCGCAAATTGCTCAGCAGATTTGGCCAGAGGCTGATCAGGCACATTGGCAAGAGCGTCTGTATCAAGCTACTCGGGTTATTCGCAAAGAGGTGCAGGAGATTAAGAAAGGCTGTGAGCCTTTGGAAGCATCTCGGATTGAAAGAACGCTTGGTTTTAATCCCCAGCAGGTAACCGTAGATATTGATATTTTTACGCGATTGGCAAAAAGTGTTGCATCATCAAATAGCGATGAAGACATAGTGCACCTGGCCAAGCAGGCAGAAGAGCTGTATCAAGGTGATTTGTATCTTCCCGAGGATGAGTGCTTTAGGTTTGCAGATCCCATCCGTACTGCCTTGAGAGATCAATACATAGACACCATGGTAACGGCTTCAGCGGCCGCTTTGAGAATTACTCACTATACGCTTGCGGTGCATTTTGCAGAGCTTGCCTACCTTGTTGATGATATGCGAGAAGACACGCTTATGGCACTTATCCAGGCGCTCAGAAAGTGTGGCCGGGCGCAGGATGCACAACAGTACTATGACTTGTACGTGCAGAAATACGTTACGAAGCGCAGAAAAATGCCCTCTAAACAACTTAGGATGATTGCAGGCGCAGAAAAGGGAAAAGAATCAATAGAAACCAGTGGTGGAGAAATAACGAAATTGGGATTTTACGACGCCATGTAGTGTGATTCAAGCAGTTAGACAGGGTATGATATATAAGTTGAATACTGTGTCTATCAACCGAAGATAGATGCCCGACGTCAAGGAAAAAGCTATGCCTAATTTCCTCTCTAAGATTCTGTCCTTTGGTGCTGATAAGGACCTCAAAGCATATAAGCGTATTGTCGAGAAGATCAATGCGCTTGAGCCAACAATGCAGGCAATGAGTGATGAAGAGCTTCAGGCCCAGACCGAGAAGTTCAAGGCTCGTTATGCCGAGGGAGAAAGCCTAGACGATCTTCTTCCAGAGGCTTTTGCAACAGTACGTGAGGCTTCGGTAAGAACTATTGGCCAGCGTCACTTTGACGTCCAGCTTATTGGTGGTATTGCGCTCCACAAGGGCACTATTGCAGAGATGAAGACCGGTGAAGGTAAGACGCTTGTTTCCACCCTTGCTGGTTACCTTAATGCGCTGAGCGGCGAAGGCGTTCACATTGTTACCGTCAACGATTACCTGGCTAAACGAGACAGTGAGTGGATGGGTACCATCTACAAGTTCTT
Source organism: uncultured Atopobium sp. (assembly GCA_963548345.1). Taxonomy (GTDB): domain Bacteria; phylum Actinomycetota; class Coriobacteriia; order Coriobacteriales; family Atopobiaceae; genus Lancefieldella. The sequence goes on from CAUUUQ010000019.1 coordinate 3,973, forward strand.
GGGTATTAGCGTTGGTCTTTTGCAGAACGGCATGCGCTTGAGCCTTAAAAAGCCTGCATATGAGGCAGATATTACCTACGGTACAAACTCAGAGTTTGGCTTTGACTACCTGCGTGACAACATGGTTACCCGTCCTGAGATGCGCGTTCAGCGTGGACATCATTATGCCATCGTCGACGAGGTTGACTCCATCCTTATCGATGAGGCTCGTACTCCTCTGATTATTTCTGGTGCTGGCACTAAATCTGCTGGTACCTACAAGGATTTTGCTAAGGCAGTTCGTGGCTTAACTCCAGATGTTGACTTTGAGATGGACGAGGCAAAGCACACCATCGCAACAACAGAGATTGGTCTCGAGAAGGTCGAGCGTGCTCTTAACATTGACGACATCTACAACGATGAGTCTGGTCAGCTGGTAAATCACCTGCAGCAGGCACTGAAGGCTGAGTACATGTTCCATCGTGACCAGCAGTATGTTGTCATTGACGGTGAAGTAAAGATTGTTGACGAGTTCACCGGTCGTATTATGGAAGGCCGCCGTTATTCTGAGGGTCTTCACCAGGCAATCGAGGCAAAAGAGAACGTTCAGGTACGTGAAGAGAATCAGACTCTGGCAACTATTACGCTCCAGAATTACTTCCTCATGTACGACAAGCTCTCTGGTATGACCGGTACTGCAATGACCGAGGACGCAGAGTTCCGTGAGGTTTATCACGTTCCTGTTCAGGTTATTCCACCTAATCGCCCTGTCCAGCGTGAGGACCTGGATGACCTGGTCTATCGTACTATTGACGCTAAGTTTGAGGCTGTCGTAAGAGACGTCGAAGAGCGTCACCAAAATGGTCAGCCAGTGCTGGTTGGTACCGTTTCTATTGACAACTCTGAGCGTATTTCTCGCATTCTTTCTAAGCGCGGTATTAAGCATAACGTTCTGAACGCTAAGTTCCATGAGCGTGAGGCACAGATTATTGCTCAGGCTGGTCGTAAGGGTGCGGTTACTATCGCAACTAACATGGCAGGCCGTGGTACCGATATTCTTCTGGGCGGTAACCCAGACGTTATGGCTGAAGATATCCTTCGCAACCAGGGAATTGAGCCAGCTGAGGCTACTCAGGAGCAAAAAGAATCCGCTCGCAAAGAGGCCAAAGAGATTTGCGCTACTGAGCGTGAGGCTGTAACCGCTGCAGGTGGTTTGTGCGTTATTGGTACCGAGCGTCATGAGAGCCGTCGTATTGACAACCAGCTCCGTGGTCGTTCTGGTCGTCAGGGAGACCCTGGTCAGACCCAGTTCTACCTCTCTCTTGAGGACGATCTGATGCGTCGTTTCGGCGGAGACCGCATGGACGGCGTTGCGGCAATGATGCAGCGCTATGAGCTTCCTGACGATATGCCAATCAAGGCAAAGATTGTTACCAAGCTTGTTGAGGGCGCTCAGCACAAGGTTGAGGAAGTCAACTTTGCAATGCGTAAGAATGTCCTTGATTACGACGACGTCATGAACAAGCAGCGCCAGGTCATTTACGCGGAGAGAAATAAGATTCTTGATGGCAAGGATCTTATGGAGCTCATCGAGACAGTCACTGCTTCTACTACTCAGCGCGTTTGTGAGGAGTTCTGCTACGGAGATGCTGACGAGTGGGATCTTGAGGGTCTTGAGAAGTGGCTCACCGAGCTTACTGGTAAGACAGATCTTCCAGAGTTTACCGAGGACACCAAGTTTGAGCAGCTTGAAGGGGATGTCACCGCATTTGTTCAGAAAACCTTTGACGAGAAGACCCAGAAGCTCGGAGAAGAAGTCATGCGCGAGCTTGCTGCTCAGGTTATGCTTCGTGTTATCGACACTCGCTGGATGGCATACCTTCAGGAAATGGATTACCTAAAGACTGGTATTGGTCTTCGTGGTTTTGGCCAGCGCGATCCTCTGGTTGAGTATAAGACTGAGGCATATGAGGCATTTACGCTGCTGGTAAACACCATGTACGAGGACTTCCTTCGTACTATTCTTCGCCTTGAGCTGGTTAATCGTCCACGTCAGAATACTGAGGCAGAGGCTTTCCAGAATGCTCACTATTCTGGTGGAGAAGAGACTGACGGCGATCAAAAGGCACTTAAGCAGGGCAAGAGCATGCTTAAGAATGCCGCGGCTATTGGCAAGAGTCCACAGGGAACCGGTGCAAGCCAGTCTTCTGTGTCTACCTATCGTAAGTCTGACGATCCAAATCCTTACGTCAATGTTGGTCGCAACGATCCTTGCCCATGTGGAAGTGGTAAAAAGTTTAAGAACTGCCACGGCCGAAACAGGTAAGAATGGCTGATACAGAGGTTGTTTCGCTCCAAGCTTTAGCGGAGCGTCTCTCAGAGGTAGAAGGGTATCTTCACCTCGCCGAGAAGCGTCAGCAAATTTCAGAACTTGAAGCAGAAAGCGCTCGTCCCAATTTTTGGGACGACGCTGAGGCTGCGCAAAAAGTAATGACCCAACTAGCATCGCTTCGCGATGACGTTGCTGGTATTGATAGGGCTAAAGAGAAACTCGGTGATGCCGAGGCTGCCTTTGAGCTTGGAACAGAACTTGAAGATCAGGCGTCACTTGATGAATCTCAAGCGTTGGCGGTATCCCTTGAAAAAGATTTATCTGAGCTTGAGCTTTCAAGTTGGTTTACTGATGAGCTTGATCATGGCGATGCAATTGTTACCATTAAGCCGGGTCAAGGCGGCCTTGAGTCTCAAGACTGGTGCGAGATGCTTTTTCGCATGTATCTCAAATATTGTGACCGCCGTGGTTGGAAAGTTGATATTAACGACGCACCCGTTGCAGAGGTTATTGGTCTTGACCGTGCAACCTTTACCGTAAGCGGTAAGAACGCCTACGGCATGCTTCGTGCAGAGCAGGGCGTACATCGCCTGGTAAGAATTTCTCCTACTGACGATAAAAAACGCAGGCAGACATCGTTTGCTGGTGTGGAAGTTTTACCTGTTCTTCCCGAAGATATTGAGGTTGCTATTGACCCTAATGACCTGCGCATTGATGTGTATCATGCATCTGGTCCAGGAGGCCAGGGAGTCAACACCACAGACTCAGCAGTTCGTATTACTCATATTCCAACAGGAACAGTAGTAACCTGTCAAAACGAACGCAGTCAATTGCAGAACAAAGCTGCAGCAATGAATATCTTGCGCAGCCGTTTGTATGAGATTGAAAAGGAGAAACGCGAGGCTGAGCTTGATGAGCTTCGTGGTCCAAAGAGAGAAATCTCGTTTGGAAATCAGATTAGGAGCTATGTTCTTTATCCTTATCAGCTTATTAAGGACTTAAGAACAGGCGCAGAGACAGGAAACGTAGAGTCCGTTCTTTCAGACGGCGATCTTGACCAGTTCATCATTGCGTATCATCGCTGGGTTGTTGGCGGAAAGGATTAGTGTGCAAAAATCTACTTGGCAAAAGACCTTTAAAGACTCGTTCTTTATCGTCCTTGGCTGTGCAATTTTTGCAGTTGGCCTTGATGTATTTGAAGTTCCTAACGGACTTGCAGCTGGTGGTATTACCGGTTTTGCAACGGTTATTAGGGCTGTTGCGCTACCTTTTGGATTTGACCTGCCTGTTGGTATGCAGACAATCGCCATGAATATTATTTTGATGGCTTTTGTTGCAAAAAGTGGAAACAAAAAATACTTGCTCAAGAGCGTTGTAGGCTTCTTAATTTCCAGCATTTTTGTCGATTTATTTGCACCTTTTTTACCAGCTCTTGGCGCCAATGATCTTATGCTTGCTGCTTTGTGGGGCAGTATTATCTGTGGTTTTGGTCTTGGCCTTGTATTTAGAGCGGGTGGAAATACCGGTGGTACAGACATCATTGCTCAGGCAGTTTCCAAGCGCTTTGGTATTCCATCAGGTACCGCAATCATCATTGTTGATATTGTCATCATTATTGCAGCTATTCCGGTCTTCTCGCTAGAAAACGGTCTGTATTCTAGCTTGGCAATCTTTGTCACAGGAAAAATGATCGACTTTGTCATCGACGGACCAAGGTCCGAGCGCTGCGTTTACATTATTTCCTCTGAGCACGATGCAATCGCTCACGAGATTCTCTATAACCTTAATCGTGGCTGTACGGAGCTTCAGGCGCGCGGACTGTGGAGTGGTGCGCACAAGCCTGTTTTGATGTGCGTTCTTGGTCGTACGGAGGTTGTTCAGCTGAAAGTTATCGTTTCCGAGATTGACCCCGATGCACTGGTATTTGTTTCAGAGGTCCACGAGGCAATCGGCGAAGGCTTTAAATCATTTGAGGCTTTGGAAAGCTAATCGCTGCTAATCGCTGTTTGGTCAGCAAGCTGCTCGACAGATGGTCTTGTTGAACTTCGGTGGATGCGTGTAGCTGGATCCGATTAAACACAATTGCACGTAAAATTTTGCGATTAAAATGGCGCCCGACGATGAACCGCCTCCCATTTCTTGGACATAAGAAATGGGAGGCAGTTCATATGCGGGTGATTATGATTCTGCAGCGTGTTAGCGTCGGTTTTTAGACCTGGCGCACAAAATAGCGCAGCTTTGGTAGGTTTTGCTGAAGAATTGACATGTTTCTAATCTAGATAGCCAGATAGCTAGGCGGTCGCACTGCCTGATATGCATTTCTATGCATATACTTCATCTAATATGCTTGAACATGAATAGAGAAATATAAGAAATTTAACTATCAATAAATTCTGTATCTACGGAACACACCTAAGTCAGATATTCTGCTCAATTGCGGGCATTTTACACATCTAATGACGATAATCTGCATGTTTGTGGTAATTTCAGCGTCATGTATACGTCTTTTTGACAGATTATCTGACTTAGGTGTGTTTTGAACTGCCTCCTATTTCTTGTGTCCAAGAAATGGCGGCCTGTAAAAGGCCGCCATTTTGTGTTCGCTTAAATAATAATAAAACGCAAGTCTTACTTAGCAGGAAGAATAGAAGGAGTGACGCAGACAACATCCTTAAGTCCTGCGGCTTTGAGCTCGTTGATCTGCTCGTCAGTTGCACCTGTATCAGTAATGAGCAGGTCAATGTCTTCTGCAGAACCAAACTGGAAGTTGGAAGTAGTGCCCAGCTTAGAAGAATCAGCAACAACATAGTGCTTTCTAGAGCGCTTGAGCATCTGAGCGTTAATTGCTGGCTCGGGAGCTGTTGCAGAAGTAAGACCAAACTCTCCCGAGAAACCCGTGCAGCCCAAGAAGCATTTAGCAGCGGTAATGTGCTGGATGCACTCAAGAGCGGTATCGCCAGTCATGGAAGCACGAGGAGGACGGATATCGCCGCCAGTAAGGATGATGGAAAGGTCGTGGATGTCCTCAAGCAGCAGTGCCTTACCGTTATTAGTAACAACGGTTACGTCGTGAGCATCAATCCACTCAAGCATGCCAAGAGCAACGGAGCTGGTGTTGATGAAGATGCAATCGCCATCTTCAACGTAGCGAGCAGCCTCACGTGCAATTGCTTTGTTAGAGCGAATCTGCCTTGAACCAGAAGGACGACCATAAGGATTAAGCAAGGTAGCAATGCCATACTGACGAGTTAGGATACCGCGCTTCTCAAGAAAATCCAGGTCACGTCTGATAGTCAAAGAAGAGACCTCAAAGTGATCGGCAAGCTCTAAAACGCTTGCTTGTCCCTCTTTTTCTAGCAGCTCAGTAATTGCCTCGCGACGTGAATCTACGTAAGCCTTACTCCGTTTCATAAATGCCCTCCCTTTATGAGCAACATTTTTTCTTTGAATGTTCATTCATCAATAAAATAGAACATCAGTAGTAGGATATCAAGATATTTCGAAAAATAATAGTATGAATATATATGAATGTTTTAGATTATAAAAAATTTAACATATAAACTTTACATGGGATAATAGAAGTTGCTTCAGTTACGTTCATAAAAACATGAACATTTGTATAGTTAGATGGACAAAAGATGCCCTGGATAAATATGAACAACTTTGATTACTGTTTTAGTAAAATTGATTGAAGTTAAGAACGTTTCGTGGCATATTATCAAGTTATTAAGACTTGTCATGAGACGGCTTTGAGCCAATGTGTCTCATAAAGAGAAAGGCAAGGTGGTGCTGTGTTAAGTGATCTCCTTACCGAAGACCTAGTGCAGCTCGATGTTGTAGCTTCTAACTGGGAAGATGCAATTAGAAAGTCTGCGCAACCACTCGTCGATAACAACAAAGTAACTGAGGGCTATGTTGATGACATCATTAAAGGTGTCAATGAACTTGGCCCTTATATTGTTATTACCGAGCATGTTGCTCTTCCACACGCACGTCCTGAGTCTGGCGCACTTGAGCCTGCAGTAGGCATTACCGTACTCAAGGATCCTGTTGAGTTTGGTAGCAAAGACAACGATCCAGTTAAGTTCCTTTTCCCACTTGCTGCAAAAGATAGTGAAGGCCACCTTAGCGCCCTTCAGTCTCTTGTTGAATTGCTGAGTGATCCTGATTTCTTTGCTCAGCTCGAAAAAGCTCAGTCACCAAAAGATGTTGTGGACCTTGTCCACACAAAGGAAGGTAGGTTGTAATGGCTGATAAGAAGTTCCACGCACTGGTTTGCTGCCGTGCAGGCATGGGTTCTTCCATGATGCTCAAGATCAAGATTGACCAGGTCATCAAAGAGAATAATCTTCCAATTGAGACTGAGCACGGTAATCTGGATTCCCTGATTGGTTTCAATGGCGATCTTGTTATCACCATGTCTGACCTCACCGATGAGCTCAACGCTGACGATCGCGTTCCTTCTGCAGTTGGTATCACCAACATTGTCGACAAGGCAGAGATGAAGGAAAAGCTCACCGCTTGGCTCGCAGAGCACAACGCATAAGCTCCCCTTTGTATCTTTTTGGCGGGAGTTTCTCGTCATACGCAACGCTGGTTGCCTTCGGCGAGAAGCTCTCGCCAAACCTTTGACAAGAGGTACTTGTCACTTGATTGAGAGAACTTATCTGAGTAGGTTCGTCGGTTTATTTGCTGAAAGGGATTACGCATGCTCAATGCAATTCTCATGCAGCTCAGAGACACAGCCGTCATCATGGGCATCATTGCTCTTGTCGGCCTCTTGCTGCAGAAGAAGTCCGCTGTGGACGTCTTCTCCGGAACTGTGAAGACCATTATTGGCTTCATGATCTTCAACATTGGTTCTAGCGCTATGTCCGCTCAGGTCAACATCTTCAGCGACATGTTTAGTCGTGCATTCGCTGTTAAGGGCGTTGTAACCCAGGTTGAGGTCGCAACTGCTCTTGCACTGAACACCTACGGTACCGAGGTTGCTCTTGTAATGGTCCTTGGCTTCATCATGAACCTTGTGTTTGCCAAGATTACCCCATTCAAGTCCGTCTTCTTGACTGGTCAGCACTTCCTGTACTTCTCCTGCGTACTTGCACTGGTCTTCATTGCTCTTGGTCTCCCAATGTGGGTCACCATTGTTCTTGGTGGCGTCATTCTCGGCTTCTGCGGTGCTGCACTGCCTTCGTTGTGCCAGCCATTCGTAAACAAGCTGGTTGGTGGAGACTCCATCGCAATCGGCCATTTCAACTGCATCGGTTATGCATTCTCCGGTTACGTTGGAAAGCTCTTCGCTAAGAAGAACGAGGAGGACGGCGAGAAAGAGGCTAAGGAGCTCCCAGAGTTCTTCAAGCTCTTCAAGGACTTTGTCTTCTCCGTTGCTCTCTTCATGATTGTTCTGTTCTACGTTGTTACTATTGCATGCCTTGTCACCGGTCACTTTGGCGACACTCTTGCAAACAACAAGCCATTCACCAGCTACTTTGGTAACGATATGTGGTGGATTTGGCCATTCCTCGCTGGTCTTCAGTTTGCTGCTGGTATGTCCGTCCTTGTTTACGGCGTCCGTCAGTTCATCGCTGAGATCACCGCTGCATTTGTCGGCATCTCCGAGAAGCTCATTCCAGATGCACGTCCTGCAGTCGACTGCCCTGCAATCTTCCCATTTGCACCAAACGCTGTCATCATCGGCTTCATTGGCTCCTTCCTTGGTGGCCTTGTCGCAATGGCACTTATGGTTGCATTCCACAGCCCAACCATCATGATTCCTGCAGCAGGTATCTGCTTCTTCTCTGGTGGTACTTGCGGCGTTTGTGGCTACGCTTACGGTGGATGGCGCGGTGCTCTTCTCGGCTCCTTCCTGGTTGGTATCTTCCTGACCGCTGGTCCTCTGATTCTCTATCCTGCATTCGCACAGCTGGGAATTGCAGAGGCATCCTTCCCTAACGTTGACTACAACATCGTTGGTTCTATCATCTACGGCATCGGCTCACTCTTTGGTCTTGCCTAAGCCTAGATTTCTGTAGTACCTACTCAGCTCTACGGTTTCTTAGGGCGCTCGTGGAAAGCCCGCGGGCGCCCTTTTAAAAGCTTCACAACAAGGAAAAACATGGCAGACGAGAAGAACAACAAAAGTGTTACTGAGTCAGTGCTTGGCGATATGTTTGGCCTTAGCGTTGACAAAAAGCCTGCTCCAGAGCTTCCTGAAGATCAGTTAGTTCTAGAAGTTTTTGAAGACAGAACTCGTTTGATGGTTCAGGGAATTCTGTACTTGCTCATGGCGTTTGCTGCTCTTGCTCTGACATTTTTCTTTTGGGTTTACGCCAATGTTAGCGGCAATATTTTGGGTCTTGTTGGCGTTATTGCAGGACTCACCATTACGTGGTTTGCTTCACGTGCCATGGGAAAGCGTTTTAGTCGTTTTGCCAGTGGTATTCATGTTATTGATTTTGGTCAGAAACACGTATTTATCTTTGCAAAATCCGACAAGAGAAAAGCACTTGTCGTTCCTTATACCAAGATTAAAAGCTACAAACTCATCCGACAGGGCAAGGCGCTGCGCCTACTTTTTGAAGGCGCTTGGGTAAGCCATCCTTCAGGATTTGAATTTGTAGACATCAACCGTCCTTTTATGGCCTCCACTCTTGATGAAATTCAGGGGCAGATTGAGCAGCTTATGGCTCAACACAAGGTCAAAGAGACGCGTTAATTCATTGCACAGTAAGTGTCTTTGAGCTTGGACTCACAGACAGATAAGGAGTTGTAATGGCAACTGAAAAAGAGCAGGTTCAGGAGTTTCTCTCCATTGTGGGAAAGTCTCTCCATCAGTATGTAGAGAGCATCGATTTTGACGCACTCTCCGCAGCTAAAAAGCTTATTTTAGACGCAGAGGCAAAGGGCGGCCGCCTGCACGTAACCGGTATTGGTAAGCCAGGTCACGTCTCTGGTTATGCTGCATCGCTCTTCTCGTCAACCGGAACTCCAACCTACGAGCTTCACGGTACCGAGTGTGTCCACGGATCTGCTGGTCAGACTCGTCCTGGCGACGTGGTCATTGCTATTTCCAACTCCGGCGAGACAGGCGAGCTCAAGGCTACCGTTACCTGCCTTAAGAACGTTGGCGTGCACATTATTGCGCTGACTGGCAATCCAAACTCTTGGCTGGCAAACGAGGCAGAGGTTGCTCTCATTGCAGGCGTTGAGCAGGAGGGCGATTCCATGAACAAGCCTCCACGCGCCTCTATCCTAGCTGAGATCATGGAGCTCCAGTGCCTCTCTATCCTGCTTCAAAACGAGTACGGCCTTAACCCAGAGCAGTACGTTAAGTGGCATCCAGGCGGAGCTCTTGGCGCATCTATTCGCGAGGGCAAATAACCCCAGGTAAACACTGTAAAGCATACAGAGGAGTTTGCATGTCAACATTTAAGGGCGTTATTGTCCCTATGGTTACGCCGTTTAACCGCGACGAAGAGCAGTCCATTAACTATGAAGCAGCTGAGCAGCTTCTGGAAAAGCTCATCTCCGAGGGCGCAGACGGCATCTTCACGTTTGGCTCTAACGGTGAGTTCCACGTTTGTAACCCTGACGAGAAGATCAAGTTCTCCAAGTTTATTATCGAGAAAACCGCAGGTCGTCTTCCTGTTTACGTGGGAACCGGCGCATGCTCAACAAAAGAGGCTCTCTATATGAGCCGTGAAGCAGAGGCAATTGGCGCCGATGCACTTTCCGTCATCAACCCTTACTTCCTGGGCATTTCTGACCAGCAGCTGGTTGAGTACTTCAAGACGGTTGCCGCAAACGTCAAGATTCCTGTCCTTCTGTACAACATTCCTAAGGGAACCGGCAAAAACATCTCTAAAGAGGCTGTTGAGCAGCTGGTAACCATTGAAAATATCAAGGGTATTAAGGACAGCTCCGGCAACATTGATAACCTCAAGGATTACCTGGACGCCTCAGCTGGTCACGACGTTGACGTGCTTGTAGGATCTGACGGAAAGATTTCTGAGGCTCACGCCCTTGGAGCTCAGGGCACTATTGCAGGTACCGCAAACCTTATCACCAAGGTTGTTGTTGACCTTTGGAAGGCTCTTGAGGCAGGAAATGCAGAAGAGGCAGCTCGCCTGCAGGCAGAGATTGAGCCAATCCGCGACATCCTGCACCTTGGAAGCACACCTCAGACGCTTAAGCGCTCTCTTGAGCTTGCTGGATATCCCGTTGGCCCTGCTCGTTTCCCGGTTACCGAGGTTGCAGAGGGTGTTGACGAGAAGATCTATGCAATGCTTGACCATTACGGAATTGCTCATAACTAAGTATCAAAAATGACGGGTTTCTCGCCAGCTCAAGAGGGTAGTGCGAGATACGTTTACAAGGAGATGTTGTATATGAAGATGCAGAAAGCTGCTGTTTCTCAGGCACTGGTAGATACCTGTGCGTTTGCAGTTGTTCGCGTCCCAACGGTTGAGCGTGGTATTGAAATTGCTGAGGGTCTTGCTGAAGGCGGCGTTCATGCAATGGAGATCAGCTACACCCTGCCAAATGCAGGCGAGGTTATTGCTGCAATTAGAGAGCGTCTTGGTGACAAGATGATTGTTGGTGCAGGTACTGTAATGGAGCCTACAACTGCTCGTCTTGCTATTATGGCCGGCGCACAGTTCATTGTTGCTAACTGCGGCTCTGACGAGGTTGCTCGTATGTGCAACCTGTATCAGATTCCTTATGCACCTGGCTGCACTACTATGACTGAGGCAAACCACAGCCTTGAGATGGGCGCTGCCTTTATTAAGTGTTTCCCAATCTCTAACGTCTACGGCCCTGAACTGGTCAATCTTTTTAAGACCCCAACTCCTTGGATGCCTTTGATGGCTTCTGGCGGCATTAACCTTGATAACCTTGCTGAGTGGCTTGAGCGCGGCGTTGACTGCTGCGGCATGGGAAGCCTGCTTACCAAGGGTTCAAAAGAGGAGATTGCAGCTAATGCAGCCAAGGTTCGTGCCATCATTGATGAGACACGTGCAAAGATGCAGATTGCGTAACAGGTGTAGAGCTACCTTGCAGGTGACGTATAACTAACTCTCAACAGCGTTTTTCTCGCGATTTTTAGACCGCCTCTTCAGTAGAGAAGAGGCGGTTTTTCTGTGGATGAACTGCGTGACGTATAACATACCTGCACTTTTGGTAAAATAAACTCTGTATCTGTCTCTTCGGAGTAAGAAAAGGAGCAACTGTGGCTAATCATTTTCGCACTGATGAGCAACAGGAGTCCTCGTTTGATGACCGTTTTGGGGTAATTTCTCAGGATGATCTGAACCAGCTTGACCAGCAAGACGTTGTAGCTGATCAAGTTGAAACCCAGGACTTTTCTGCTGATGTGCCAGTGGCCCAGGCTGCTGAACCTGTAACAACTGTATCTGATCCATTTGCTTCAGGAGTAGAGCCTGTACACGTGGTAACTGCTGAGCAGCAAAATAACCCTGAGCAGGCGCCTCTTGATCGCGCAAAGTTCTTTGCTGATCTTGCCCAAGACGCACCTCAGGTTGAGCGCACTGGTACTCCTACCATCTCTTTTAAGGGTGCCTCGCTTGTGTATCCATCACAGCCAAACCGCCCAGCACTGGATAACATCAGCGCTGATATCTACCCAGGCGAGTTTGTCTTTGTAGTTGGACACTCTGGTTCCGGTAAGTCGTCTCTCTTGCGCCTTATTACGCGCGAGCAGAAGGCAACTCACGGACAGGTTATTGTTGCTGGTCAGGATCTTACGCGCATGCGTAACTCCAAGGTTCCGTATCTGCGCCGCCAGATTGGTACCGTCTTCCAGGACTTTAAGCTTCTGCCCGATAAGACCGTCTATGAGAACGTTTCTTTTGCACTTGAGTGCATTGGCAAGCCTCGTTCTGTTATTAAGGTGCAGGTTCCTGAGGTTCTGCGTCTGGTAGGCCTTGGCCAGAAGATGGACGCTTACCCAGACCAGCTTTCCGGCGGTGAGCAGCAGCGTGTTTCTGTTGCTCGTGCAATGGTTAACCGCCCACCACTGCTTATCTGCGACGAGCCTACGGGTAACTTGGACCCAGCAATTTCTTTGGGCATCATGAAGCTTCTTGACCGCATTAACCGTGCGGGCACTACGGTTGTAATGGCAACACACGATCGCGAGATGGTTGACTCTATGCGCAAGCGCGTTATCGCACTTGAGGCTGGTCACATTGTCCGCGACCAGGAGAAGGGAGGCTATGGCTACTATGGGGCTCTCTAATTTTGGATACTCTCTGCGTGAGGCCGGAAGCCACTTTAGAAGGAACTGGTCTACCGCTCTTGGTGCAATCGTAACCATCTTCTTGTCACTGTTCATCATCGGCTTGTTTATTCTTGGCTCCGCTCTTATCGAGAACATGGTAGGAAGTGTCGAGAATCGCGTTACTATCCAGGCATTTCTTTCTGATGATGCAGATCAGTCTGCAGTAACTGCTTTCCAGCAAGAGGTTCAGAGCTGGGATACGGTTGAGTCCGTAACCTATAAGAGCAAAGATCAGGCTCTTGAGGAGTATCGCACTACCATGAGCTACCGCAATGCTTCCGATGCGGTTTCTGCTCTTGATGGTCAGAATCCTATTCCTGCATCTCTTGTGATTAAGCTCAAGGACCCTAAGGATGTTCAAGACGTTGCCCAGCGCATTGCCTCTTCATCATCTTTTGCAGCAATTGCTGATAATAAGAGCAATCCATCTGGTGATGTTCAGTATGGTCGCGAGACCGTTGAGCGTCTGTTCAGCGTAACAGCATACATTCGTATCGGCGCTATCGGCCTTGTTGGACTTCTGGTGTTTGTTGCCTTTGTCTTTATTAACAACACCATTCGCCTTGCTATTAATGCTCGCCGTCGTGAGATTGCAATCATGCGTCTGGTCGGTGCATCTAACGGCTTTATTCGCGGACCATTCCTTATGGAAGGTGTGCTTGAGGCACTTATCGGCGCTCTTCTCGCCATTGCTGTTTTGGTTGTTGGAGCCCACATGCTTCTTCCTGTAATGGCAGAGAGCATGACCTTCTTGACCTTTGCTATTCCAACAACGGTCATGCTGGGCATGAGCGGCCTTTTGCTGCTCCTTGGCCTGCTGCTGGGACTCTTTGGTTCTGCTATTGCTATGGGCCGCTACCTGAAGGCATAGCAACTAGGCAACCTGGTGCTTCAATTGTTAAAGAGAAGTATCAATTAAGAAAGTTTTTTGCATAAAGATTGCAAGGTAAGACCTCGTGAAAACCGTTCACGGGGTCTTTTTACGTTGAACGGTATTTACCAATTTGCAGGTAGGATGATATTTTTAAGGGTGAATTATTAGGCCACGTACTTGAATGGGGGCCAAGTATGGAGACCAACCTGCACAAATTCCAGGCTTTTACTTCCGCGGCGTATCACAGTAGCTTTACGGTGGCGGCAGAAGAGCTGGGATGCACTCAGTCGTCTATTAGTCGCATGGTGGCAAGTCTAGAAAAAGAATGGGATGTCCGCTTGTTTAACAGACATGGCGGCTATGTAAGTCTGACTCCTGAGGGAAAGACGCTTTTGCCTGTTGCAGAAGAGGTGTGCCAGGCATACAGCAAGTTGAGCAATCAAGTGAATCGCGTCAGCGCCATTGAGATGGGCGATCTTGTTATCGCAGCGCCTTCGAGCTTTCTTTCACGAGCACTGCCAGGTCATTTGAAGAAGTACATGACCGATCATCCAAACATCAAAGTTGAAGTTATTGAGTGTACGTATGGAGAAGCCCTGCGTCTTATTAGCAAGGGTAAGGTGGATATTAGTTTTACTATGACTCGCGCAACTGAGCAGGGATTTACTTCAACTTTATTTGATCATGATGAGGTTATTGTTGTTTCTCAAAAGGGACATTACGAGAAGGACCTTGAGACAATTCCTGTTAAGCGTCTTATTGAAGAACCCTTTATTGTTGATATTGAGACAGCTCCTCTGCTTCAGAAGCAGCTCAAAAACGCACGTATGACATTTGCATCATCGGATTCATTCACCATTATGTCCATGGTAGAGTCGGGTCTTGGTGTAAGTTTGTTGCCACTTGAGGCAACAAAAGGTACAAATTTTGATATTGATGTACATCATCTAGAAACTCCCGTACATCGTAATGTCTTTATTACACATCGTGTAAAAGGCGAGATGTCGCGCACTACAGAAGAGTTTTTAAAGTATTTGGGTTAAAGATTGATACATAGTTGTGTACGTTAACTATTTGAAAATTGCATAACTGTTATTAGATTTTGGTAAAGATGTAAAAAGATTTAACTACCGCTCGCGGTTGTAGCTTTCACGCTTACGGGTTTATCTGACGCTCAGAGGGCGCTACTTCTTTTTTCAAATGGCTTCGGGTGCAAACATAGTCTCATCAAGTTCTTCGTCCGAGTAATTACGGGAAGGAGTGGGACATGGCAGAAAATGCCGAGGCACCTGAGATGCAAAAGTCGTTGAGTCTATTCAACTTCTTTACCATCGGATTTGGTGCGATCATTGGTACCGGATGGGTGCTCCTGGTAGGCGACTGGATGGTTCTTGGTGGAGGACCATTCCCCGCGATGATCGCATTCGCAATTGGCGCAATTTTCCTTGTACCAATTGGATGTGTTTTTGGCGAGCTCACTGCTGCTATTCCAATTTCTGGTGGCATCATTGAGTACGTCGATAGGACATTCGGCCGCCCAATGGGCTTTTTTACCGGCTGGATGCTTCTTCTGGGCAACGCTCCACTATGTCCTTGGGAGGCAATTGCTATTTCCACGCTTCTCACCGACCGTTTTGGTGCATTCCCTGTTCTTTCTTGGCTGAGGTCCGTTAAGCTCTACACCATTCTTGGTGCAGATGTTTACCTGTGGCCAACAGTTATCGCTCTTTGCTTTGCTATCCTGGTCATCTTCCTTAACTTCAAGGGCGCTGGCGCAGCAGCTAAGCTTTCGAGCTTCCTGACTAAGGCTCTGCTGACTGGTATGATCCTTGCAATGGTTATCTCCTTTGCAACCGGTTCTCCAAGCAACGGCCTCCCAATCTTCTCCCAGGCAACTGAGGTTGCAGGTGGTGAGGGAACAAAGGCTACCACCTTCTTTGGTGGCATCATTGCAGTTCTTGTTATGACTCCATTCTTCTACGCTGGCTTTGACACCATTCCACAGCAGGCAGAAGAGGCTTCTTCTGACCTTGACTGGAAGAAGTTTGGTATCATTCCTGCACTTGCACTTATGGCATCTGGTGTCTTCTATCTCATCTGCATCTATGCATTCGGAACTATGATTAACTGGCACGAGTTTGTTAAGTCTTCCGTTCCTGCACTTGCAGTTCTCGAGCGCATCAACCTGTTCTTCTACATTGCAATGCTCATCATTGCAACACTTGGACCTCTGGGCCCAATGAACTCCTTCTTTGGTGCTTCAACTCGTCTGATGCTTGCTCTTGGTCGTAAGAAGATGCTCCCAGAGGCATTCGCAAAGCTTGACCCTAAGTCCGGCGCACCTCTGACCGCAAACATGTTCATGGCTGGCCTGACCCTTGTTGGTCCATTCCTTGGTCGCAACATGCTCGTTCCTCTGACCAACGTTGCTTCTCTCGGCTTCATCTTTGCATGCACCATGGCTGGCGTTGCCTGCCTGCGCCTGCGTCAGACCGAGCCAGACCTGCCTCGTCCTTACAAGGTCAACGGTGGTATCGCAGGTATCATGGCTGCAATTCTTGCTGGTAGTATCATCATCGGCCTGATGGTTGTTCCTTTCAGCCCTGCAGCTCTGAAGCCAGTTGAGTGGATCATCACCATTTCTTGGATTGTCATTGGTATGGCCATCTTCATGATCTTTGGTCGTCAGTCTGAGAAGGCAGCAGCATAAGTTGCTTGCAAGCTCTAAAGGTTTCATCGGTACGTTGAACTAAGCACGTTATTTGTTTCTTTAGTTTGGATTTTTTTGCGCCCAAAAAGGGTGGGCGCAAAAAGATAGTAGTTATCATTTACTAGAGGGGGAAAGAAATGAGTAAGATTGCTTTTGTAGGCGGAAAGCTCGTTGACGGCACTGGCGCCGCTCCTGTTGAGGATTCTCTTGTCCTCGTAGACGACAAGAAGATCGCTTATGCTGGTCCTCGCACTGAGGTTCCAGAGGGCTATGAGGTCCGTGACATCCAGGGCCGCACCATTATGCCAGGTCTTATCGACACTCACCTGCACTTCTCCGGCAACCTGACCGACAACGATAACGACTGGGTTATCGAGTCCGTTGCTCAGAAGCAGGCATGCGCAGTCAAGCAGTCCTGGGACGCTCTCTCCCACGGTCTTACCACCGTCTGCGAGATTGGCCGCAATGGTATCGCAATTCGTGACCTCGTTAACATGGGCGTCATGGAGGGACCACGTATCTTCGCTACCGGCCTTGGCTTCTGCCGCGTTGCTGGTCATGGCGACTGCCACCAGCTCCCACAGGAGATATCCAAGAATGGTCACCCATGGGGCGACCAGGTAGACGGTCCTTGGGATCTTCGTAAGGCAGTTCGTCGTCGCCTTCGTGAGAACCCAGACGCAATCAAGATTTGGGCAACCGGTGGCGGCATTTGGCACTGGGACTCCGGTCGCGATCAGCACTACTGCTACGAGGAGATCAAGGCAGTTTGCGACGAGGCAGCAATGGTTGGCATTCCTGTTTGGTCACACTCCTACAACAGCTTCTCCGCAGCTTATGACTCCGTCCGTTGCGGCTGCGAGCAGATGATTCACGGCTTCGAGCTTGATGCAAAGACCATGGATCTTATGTGCGAGCAGGGCACCTTCTTCACTCCTACCATCGGCTTCCTGCCAACTTGGTACGGAACTTATCCACCAGAGTGGACTCCAGAGCTCGACGCATTTGCAGGCGACACTGTTGTTGAGAAGGGCCTCAACCGTACATACGAGAACCTCCGTGCTGCTAACGAGCGTGGCGTCACTCTCACCATCGGCTCCGACTCCTTCAGCTTCGTAACTCCTTACGGCTGGGTCACCATCGACGAGATGTATGACTTCGTTGAGAAGGCTGGCGTCACCGTTCTTGAGACCATCAAGGCTGCTACTCTTAACGGCGCAAAGATGGTTCACCATGAGGATGAGTTTGGCTCCCTCGAGGCTGGCAAGCTTGCTGACCTCCTGGTTGTCAAGGGCGACGTTGCTACCAACATCCGCGACCTTACCCCAGATAACATGGAAGTTATCATGAAGGAAGGCAGCGAGGTTATTCGCGGCACCTTCTAAGAGGTAAACCAATCCCTTCTGGAGCCCCTATGCAGTCTCTGCATAGGGGCTCTTTTTGTGTGTACAGGAGTGGCGAGAAACCCGGCGAGGGCTCCGACGTCTATCCGTCGAGATGTTCGTCGAGAAACCCGTCGAGATCCCTGGAACTTCTCGCCTTACCTGCACATCGTCTATCACAAGGCACTTTAGGGTACATATCAGAAGATTCATTGGGTCAGCGCAAAAGGCGCTGACTTCTACCTGCAGGAGGATTTTTGGCTAGAAAACGCATACATAAAGGAAATCGTCGTCAGGGGCGTGCAAAAGTCTCAAAGCGACCATCGGCGTTGCTTACAGGTACGCTGAGCCTTTCTCGTCCAGGAGCTGCTACCGTAAGCACCCCTGAGGGTACGTATGCGCTGGCCAAGCACGGGATTCATGAGGCTATGCACGGAGACGAGGTCCAGGTTTCACTGGTCTCGACCAAGGGAAAGACTCCTCTGGCAAACGTGCGTTTTGTGCTTACGCGAGCTACTCAGACGTTTTTGGGTATCTACCACGACGCCGGTCCACTTGGCGCTGTGGTGCCGCTGGATAGTCGCATCCAGCGAGATTTCTTCGTGCTTCCCGAAGACCCTTCTGTTGGGCGTCATTACGTTTTTGAGGGCGACGTGGTTGTCGCGCGCATCACAGAGTATCCAACGCGTAAAAGCGCTGCTGTAGTCACTATCGAGCGCCGCGTGGGATCAGCCGAAGATCTGGACATGAACGTTGAGGCAACTATTGCTTCGTATGGTTTGGCAACGGAATTTCCTATCAAGGCGCTGAGACAGGCCGAGAAAATCTCCGTTGACGCAGATAAAGCCCTTGCAGAAGACGCTTCAAGACACGATTTGCGAGAAGAGCTGTGCATCACCGTAGACCCAGCAGATGCTAAAGATTTTGATGACGCTGTTGGTGCGCGCAAGCTTGAAGACGGTGGCTTTGAGCTGTGGGTTCACATTGCAGACGTGGCTCACTACGTAAAATGGGATTCTCCCATTGACCTGGAAGCTCGCATGCGCACCTGCTCGGCATATTTAGTGGACCGCGTGTTGCCCATGTTGCCAGAAAAGCTCTGCAATGACGTGTGTTCTCTGCGACCAGCTGAAGATAGGCTGGCCATGTCGGTAAAGATGAAGCTGAGCAG
>CAUUUQ010000020.1:0-22080 GCA_963548345.1 uncultured Atopobium sp.
GTAAGTCTATCTTTCTTAGCAAGACCGCCTGAAGGAATACCTCCACGCCTTCTAAAGGGAGAATTCATTCTCTGTTTTGTAACTGCAGATGAATCAAGTGCCATGGGTTTCTCGCCTCCTTACCTACCAACGTTGTCTGGCTGATTATAAATTGCGCCAAAGACGTCTCGAACAATATACATACCAGAACCTGCACCAGAAGGCGCACAGTCAAGGTTGGCAGCAACAACGTACTGAGGCTTATCAGCAGGCGCATAACCAACAAACCAACCAACTGGCTCGCCAATAGACTGCTGCTCAGCAGTACCCGTCTTACCATTAACCGTGACATCAAGGTTGGTCCAGTGGATAGTCTGAGAAGCGGACTCCTCATAGACAACGCCGTAAAGACCACGAGCAACAATGTCTCGGTGTTCGTCTTTTTCTTCTGGCGACAGAATGACCTCGTTTTTGTACTCAATAACAGAGCCGTTACCGTTTCTGGCGTTAATGCTCTTCAGAACATGTGGCTTATAAATTGGACCTCTGTTTGCAATGCCACAGTACGCATTTGCCATCTGAAGGCAGGTTACCAACAAGTCGCCCTGGCCAATAGCAAGGTTACAGTTGTCACCACCCTGCCACTTACGAGCATCATCAGGCGAGCTGGTAAAGTAATTCCACTTCCACTCTGCATCTGGAACGCGACCAGACGCCTCTTCTGGAAGGTCAATACCAGAAAGAGCTCCAAGTCCAAAGGCACGGAATGTCTCCTGCATGCCCTCGGGATGATCGTTGTTATAGAAGAAGCCCTTACCAATCTCATAAAAAACAATGTCGCACGAGTTGGTAATACCGGTAATAAGGTTAACGGTACCGTGTCCAGAAAGCAGCCAGCAATGCATGCCGTATTGCTCGCCAAATCCTGTCCAAAAACCTGTGCAATACCAGCTGGAATTTCCATCGCAAATGCCGTACTTAAGTCCAGCAAAGGTAGTAAGCGCCTTGATGGTAGAGCCAGATGGATACTGTCCGGCAATAGCACGGTTCATCAGCGGGTAGTTTGCCTCTTCAGAAGAAAGCGTGTCCCAGTCAGAGCTGGCAATACCACCAACAAACATTGAAGGAGAATACGTTGGATAACTTGCCATAGCAATGACTTCACCGTTAGTACAATCAAGCGCCACCACGCTTGCGCTACGACCCTGGAAATCTTGGGACCTAACCGTGTTGATAACACTGACAAGCGATGCTTCTGCAGCTTTTTGAATGTTAGCGTCAATGGTTAGGACAACGTCTGAGCCACTCTGAGGAGCAATGGACGTTGAGTGCGACAATACGTTACCTGCGGCGTCAACGTATACCGTCTGCTCTCCACGAACGCCCTGAAGCGCAGACTCGTACTGATACTCCACGCCTGTTTGTCCGACGATATCGCCGTGCGCATATACAAAGCCGCCATCTGCAGTTTTACTGCTTTCAAGCTGCTCTTGCGTAACAGTACCGGTGTAGCCAACAACATGAGCTGCAAGAGAACCGTTAGGATATGCGCGCTGCGTACGCTCCTCAATTGAAACACCGTCAAGCAAAGCACCGTGAGCGTAAATGTAGGCAACTACGCGCCTAGATACGTCTACAGAAACGGTACGAAGCGCCTGAGCACCATCTGAGGTATCCATAATTTTTCTGCGCACCGCCAGCATGGGCATGCCCAAAAGGTTGGCAAGGATCTGCAGTTTAACGTAGTCTTCTGCAACATCTGCTCGAGCCACTACCGTTGGACTTGGCCTGTTGGTAACAATCTCCACGCCATTTCTGTCCAGAATACGGCCACGAGGCGCTGCGGTGGTAACCGTGCGCGTACGGTTGCGCTCTGCTTGCTCAGTATAGTCAGCTGACGATAAGAGCTGCATAGTCCAAAGACGACCAATAAGCACGGCAAACATGCCACCGACGGCAATTGCAAAACCGATAAGTCTGGACGAGAGGGTTTTCTCGGCAGAGCCATCAGAACCGCCAGAAGCCTTAGGAGCGCCGCCGCCAATATCAAAGGTAAATGGCGAATCTTTTCTACCAAAGGTCAGGTATACGATGATCAGACCAATTGCTGCGACAGCGCAACAAGCAAGGATAACAAGGGTGAAATTCATACTAACCCCTTATTTAAGGCGCTGTGGAGCTCGGTGAGATCCGCGATAGAGCGTTGTTCCACCCAAAGAAGAGTGAGATCTTTGGGAATGCGAAAGCACGTAGAAAACGGGTAGAGCCGCCAAAAGAGTGAACAGCATAGTGGGGAAAGACTTAAACAGCAGTCCCTCAAAGAAGTTGCCGCCAGAACCAATCAAAGAGTTAATGAGCTGGTACATAAAGGTAACGCCAAAGGTCTGAAGCGCCACAAAACCCATAGAGGAACCAAAATTGCCAGAAATTCTGTCCCTCACCTCTTGGCCCATGAAATAAGAGCTCACCACAAGCAGGAGTGCCATAAGGCCAATAGGATTGGCTGAAGTCAAATCATAGATTAGACCTGCAATAAAGCCGCTTACCACGCCAGTTTTGCCGCCATATCTCAAGGCAATGGCTGCCGAGAAAATCAGTGCAAAATTGATGACTCCCCCGCCAAAAGAAACCTGTGGTGTAAGCATAATTTGCAGAATGAAGCAGACAACAGCAAGAACGGTGATGCTGCGTGTGTTTTTATTTCTATCAGAAACCTGCATACATCCCCCTTAATCTGTTCTTCCGCCGTTATGTTGTGTGTTACCCGTTGGAGCAGCAACCGTTGCATTCTGTTGGGAATTTGTTGTGTTATTGGTAGAGCCACTGCCAGAAGAGTTGCTTGATGACGAACCCGAAGTTCCGTCTTTGGAGTCTTTATCCTTACTGTCAGAATTAGTTGCTGTTGGAGTGTTTTGCTTATCTGCCTCTGCAATATCATCTGCGGTAGCTTTTTGCTCCTCAGAAAGAGATGTGATAACCATTACCTCTTCATTAGTACTGACATTTCCAAAAGGCTCAATAACAATGGTGTAGTAGAGCGATCCTGGAGCAGCTTCAACGCTGGTAACCTTACCCAAAGGAAGGCCCTTAGGGAACACGCCACCAAGACCACTGGTAACAACTGTATCGCCTACAGCAACCTTCTGATTAGTGTTAATCAAGTTAAGGGTAATCTGCCTAGAAGCGGAACCCATAAGCATGCCCTGAGCTCGGCTGCTTTGAACCATTGCAGCCACACCGCTCTTCTCGTCAGTAATAAGACGAACGGTAGAGGTGGTAGGACCGCACTCAATAATCTGACCAATAACGCCACCGCTATCAACAACAGGCATGCCAACAGCCAGTCCGGACGAAGTTCCCTTGTCAATCACAATGGTGTTATTGAACGAGTCAGTAGAACCAGAGATGACACGAGCGCCCGTAGACTGCAGGTTATAAGTATTTTTAAGGTCGAGAAGACCCTGCAGACGCTGCGTAGACTGGTTTGTCTCTTCGAGCTCTGCGTTTCTTGAGCGCAGTTGCTCGTTTTCTGCCTTAAGGTCAGAGAGCGTTTGCTGGTCTGCTGTTAAGTTACTAAAAATGTTCCCAATGCCCTGGAAAGGCATAGCGATAGCAGAACCTGCCATTCTAAAAGGCATGGTAATAGTAGAGAAGCCGCCTCGAACCATCTCGAGCGGTCCCCCTGCACCCATACGAGCGCTAACCGTCAATAACACAATTGAAAGCAGCGAAAGAATAATAAAACTACGGCCGCCCGTATGCTTATTATTGTTAGATCCAAGGCCTGATGAAGCACCCTGGATCTGATTAGACAATGGCATATTTATTGGCCTGCACTCTGAACAAATCCACCGGACAATGCGTTAGCCTCAAGAACCTTTGCGCAACCGGTAACAACATTTTCTAGAGCGGTTGGACTTACGTTAACGGGCACGCCAGTCTCTTCACGAAGTCTCTGGTCAAGACCGCGAAGCATTCCGCCACCACCAGTAAGCAAAATACCGTAGTACATAAGGTCAGAAGCAAGATCTGGTGGAGTTACATCAAGAGCATCTTTAACAGCCTTGGTAACCTCATCAAGAGGACGATCAAGAGCACGACGAATCTCTTCTGATTCAATACGAACTGTCTTTGGAAGACCGCTCATGACGTCACGACCGTTAACCTCAACGTCAAGCTCTTCTGCAAGAGGAGCAGCTGAGCCAACTTTGATCTTGATATCTTCTGCGGTGCGCTCACCAATAGAGAGGTTATACGCATCACGAACGTGCTCAAGAATAGTCTGATCAAACTCGTCACCTGCAGTTCTGATGGACTGCGAGACAACAATGCCGCCCATGGAGATAACAGCAACCTCGGTAGTACCGCCACCGATATCAACAACCATGGAGCCTGTTGGATCCTCAATTGGCAGGTCTGCACCAATAGCTGCAGCCATAGGCTCTTCAATCAAGAATGCCTGACGTGCACCTGCCTGAATAGTTGCCTCAAAAACAGCGCGTTTCTCGACAGATGTAACGCCAGAAGGAACGCAAACAACTACGCGTGGACGTGGTGACCAAGGATATTTACGCTCACGTGCCTTCTCGATGAAGTAACGAAGCATAACCTCAGTAACATCAAAGTCTGCAATGACGCCGTCTTTGAGAGGGCGCTCTGCAATGATGGAGCCAGGAGTACGGCCAATCATGCGCTTTGCGTCAGCGCCAACGGCTAAAACGCGGCTCTCGCTTTTATCGATTGCAACAACCGATGGCTCATTGATGACAATACCCTGACCACGAACTGCAACAAGAGTGTTTGCAGTTCCCAAATCGATGGCTAGGTCTCCGCCATATTCTCCGAAGAGCGAATCGAAGATAGACATGATATCCAATCAAACGTGCTACGCGTGTGCGTAATAATCCTGCAGAAAGAACAGTTAAAACAGTTTAGTACTAGTTACCAGACTTTGAAGAGCTGGAGGAACTATTTGAGGAATTTGAGGAATTTGAGGAGTTAGATCCATTAGTTCCAGAGGTGGTTCCCGAGTTAGAACCGTTAGTACCAGAAGTTGTACCAGAGTTCTGATTGTTCTGGCTGACATACGAAGTGGTAACGCTTGCTACCTTCCAGCCAATACCATCACGAACAAGCTCAATAGTGTAGTCAACGTTTCCGCCGTTAGAAAGGCTGACAGAAGCATTTACTGTTGAGTGAGTCATGCTCTGGTCAACACCATTGATGGTGACAGCAGAGCTTGATGGCAGACTGTTAGAAATCTGCTGCAGCGTGGTGCTAGAAACAGAACTAGAGACATAGCGACCAATATCGGTACCCTGTGCCTTAGCGTTGAAAATGTCCTGAACAACAGACTGCTGGGTTGGCCATCCATAGCCACGGTAATAAGCATAACCAGCACCACCAACAGCCAAGATAAGCAAGATAAGAATGGTAATGAATACCTTAAGACCGGTGTGGCGATGCTTACGCCTAATCTTCTTGTCCTTCTTGTCCTGCTCAATAATCTCCTGCTCAGTAATCTGGAAGAAACCAGTATCTTCTGCAGAAGGAATGAGCTCGCCAGACATACCTGTAGGATCAAGTGGGTCGTAGGCACCATAACCAGCTGCCTGAAGGAAGGCATCGGTCTCAGATGGCTTACCAGAAGTCATTGCGGTAATTGCCTTGCGAGCAGCATCAAAAGCAGACTGCTGCTGATTAGACAGGACAAAGCTGCCATCTGCGGTTGCGTGAGTAAAGGCATCAACCGCCTCAGACATACGATTAGCTGCAACGTACGCAAGACCAAGATCTGCATAAATCTTATTGGAGTTCTCCAAAGGATTAGCAAAATCAAGTGCAGTACGATATGCCTCAACTGCATCAACAGGTCTGTTCAGACCCATAAAGCATGCACCAAGACTACAGAGAGCAGATGAAGGATTAGGGTTCTTCTCGTCTACTGCAGCGTTTCTGTAAGCAATACCTGCGTTACGAATATCGCCGATTTTCTCGTAAGCAGAACCAAGGGCAAGCTGTGCCTTATAAGGAGTTGCGTAAGAGACGTCCTGGACAGCATTGGTGAGCGCAGCAATTGCCTCCTGTACCCTACCGGCAGCCAGAAGAGCGCGACCCTGGTTTGTAGAGAGTGCGCCAACCTTGCCATATGACGTATCGGCAAGTGCTGACTTATAGGCAGAAGCGGCAGAATCAAACTGTCCAAGCTTCATATACGCGTTGCCAAGAAGGTGGTCAATCTGACCGTTTACCTCGCCTGGCTCTTTAGCCACATCAAACTGACTGATAGCTACAAACCAGTCGCCCTGATCATATGCAGATTTACCTAACTCAAATGCCTGTTGATTCACAATATCCTCCAAGAGTCTGTGCGACTTGGCTTTAAGCGTTTTCAATTCTAATGGAATTGACGATATCGCCAACCTTTAACTGGGAAATGACGTCCATTCCCTCGATAGTTGTACCAAATACGGTGTAACCGGAATCCAAGCCATGCTGTGGACCAAGACAGAAATAGAACTGCGAACCCGCAGAATTTGGATCTTGAGAACGAGCCATAGCAAGTGCACCATCAACGTGGGAGTTATTAGGATTGGTGGTGAACTCCTCTTTGATGCGATAACCAGGGCCACCGGTACCAGGGATTCCATCAGGACCAGGATTACCAAAAATAACATCCTCAACACTCATCTCACGAGTATTAGGATCTCCGCCCTGAAGAACAAAACCAGGAACAAGACGGTGGAACTTGGTATCGTCATAGAAGCCAGACTCTGCAAGCTCGCAGAAGTTTGCTACATGAATAGGTGTGCCCTTACCGTCAAGCTGAACCTTAATGATTCCCTTGTTGGTATCAAAGACAGCTACCTCAGTACCAGTGACCTGGCGCTCTGGTGTATACAATGGATCAAGTCCAAACATAATTCCTCCAAGCTTCTTTACATCTAAGAGAAGAAGAAAACGCGAGAAAACCCTTAGTAATAAAGAACTTCTTTTCTAACCTAATTATTTTACCAGTATGATGAGATTTTTGAAATTAAAGCAGCTGAACGGTAGATTTTTACTGCTTTTGTGGCTTCCAATTCACGTAATTTTCATCAAAAAGTTTCTGGTATGAGCTGGAACCACTTGAGTCTCTGATGTTATCGACTGGCGCCAAGATGTGCTCTTTGTCCTGAGAAGGATTAGAAGAAGCCACAGAGCGCTTCCATCCCTCACTTAAAGCGTCAGAGCGATTACGAAGCCAGTTGCCAAGCTTAGTAAGATTTTCAATGGTCTGACGATAGTTTCCATTGGAATCATCAAGGCTTGAAAGGTCAGAGATAACATTACTGATATCGAGCGATATCTGCTCTGCTTCCTGCTGGGCATCAGCACGTTCTTGATCAGAGCCGGTAATGGCAAGCTGATCAAAGGTTTTCTCATTATCATCAAGGCGTTTTGAGAGATCTCCCAGCTTCTGATAATCACTATTAAGTGCATCAAAAACAGCATCTGAACTTGTGTTTTGCTGAGTTGCACTAGTGTCTTGACCCGTGAGATGCGTAACAGGAGTGGTAGTTGGAGTAGATGAGACTGGAGCCTCAACCTTTGCTCGATTATCGGTTGCCTGTGGGTCCCACGGATGCGTAATGATAAAGATTGCAGCTACTACCAGCGTTGTGACAAGAAGTGCTGAGAGCAGAATAACGCGCGTGCGAGGGATTCCTTCTGCCTCAGGAAGGTTCTCTTTTGAAGGCTCGGAAGGAATTGCAGACTCAAAACGAGGAGCTGGTCTGCGACTTACCGAGGCAAACGCGCTGGTGGCGTCTGGATCAGCGTTGTCAGCTGGCATTTGCTGCAAAACAGTGGGATCTGCTGCAGCAGAAGATGATGCATGAGGGTCTGCATCTGCGAGTGGATCGTGTTTCTCGCCAGGCGCTGGAGCGGCGTCAATCTCTGGGAGCGAGATGTTGCGCGTGGGTCTGATGGCTCGCGCGGGACGAGCGGCTGGCACCGCCTGTGGCAGAGGAAGGCCGCACTTTGGGCAGCTTTCTGCAGCAGCAGGCACCAAGGCACCGCAATGAGGGCACCAGTGGGCTTGAGTAACAGGAATCCTTTGGGTCAAACTTAGATCAATCTGACAATGAGGGCAGGTTAAAGCCCCTTCATCGACCTCAGATCCACAGTTTGGACAACGCATACACCCTCCACAACTCTTTGCTTGTGCTTCAGTTTAATCGTTTGTATCAGCAGAAGAGCTATAAGTTGACTTTCCTCCCATTAATCTCACAACCAGGTCAAAGAATCGATCCTTTGCATAGTTGTGAATGTAACGCTCGGAAATTCTGTTGAAGATGATAACGGAAATCACCAGACAAAGTGCCAAGTATGGCAAGATGCGTGGGGTGAGAGGTGCAATACGGAAGAAGTCCTGCGCCACCGTACATCCACCAACAACAATGGCAATGCATACAACGAGAAGTGCAATGCGGAGCTTGGTAAGCGGCAAAGAAATCCTTCTAAGCAGCGCAAAACCAACTGTTGCAGTGGTGATAAGCGCCATCGTAGATACCTGAGACAAATTGAGCTTAAACAGATGACCTGCAGTCATAAGGAGCGCAAGCGTGATGATAACCGCAATAGAAGCTGGAAGTGACTTGCGCAAAATGTTGACCAAGAAGTTGCCCTTTACACGGTCGTGATTTGGCTCAAGCGCCAACACAAACGATGGCAGGCCAACGGTTGCAAATGACAAAAGTGACATCTGAACAGGAATAAAAGGATAAGGTGGCGCAATGATGCAATAGAGCGCAAGCGCTGCAGTGTAAACCGTCTTAACAAGAATGAGCGCAGCAGAGCGCTGAAGGTTATTGATAGAGCGTCTACCTTCAGCAACAACTTCTGGCATGTGCGCAAAATCGTTGTCTGCCAAAACAATCTCTGCAACATTTCTAGCTGCTGCAGAACCTGAAGCAACAGAGATAGAGCAGTCCGATTGCCTCAGAGCCAAGATGTCGTTTACGCCGTCGCCGGTCATAGCAACGGTGTGGCCAAGATTCTGGAGTGCAATTACAAGCTCACGCTTCTGTTCTGGCGTAACGCGACCAAATACGTGGTACTTCTCGACAGCTGCAGCAATATCTGCTTCTGTGTGCAGCGTAGTTGCGTCTACCCAACCGTCGGCATGAGGGACTCCCGCGCGCTCAGCAATAGCAGAGACAGTACGAGGGTCGTCGCCCGAAATAACACGCAGATCAACGCCTTGCTCAAGGAAGTACGCAATGGTTTGTGGAGCGGTCTCTCTAATCTGGTCCCTGAGCACCACATAACCCAGGAGCTGAGGTGTTCCCTGCAATGCGTCGTTTTGATCAAAGCCGTCAACACGGCAGGCAACCAGCACGCGTTCAATGGATGCAAAGGCATCGGAGCCTGCAATTACATCTGCCGCCTCAGGACCAAGCACAAACTGAGCTGCACCGATAACAAAAGCCTCTCCGTCCTCAGTCACACAGCCAGAGTACTTTCGCTTGGAAGAAAACGCCACAACGCGAGAAGGACGTTTGCTTTGAATCCCCTGCTTGGATGCAAACTCAAGAATTGCTGTAGCCGTGTCGTTGGCATCATCTTTATTTGCGCCGACAACATTTACAGCCGCTTGCAGAGCACCCGCAGCCTCAGTAATTGGCTTAAACGAAGCATCCAGAACACGAGCAACTTCCATGTTTCCCGTGGTGATAGTACCCGTTTTGTCCAAACAAAGAGTATCTACGCGTGCCAGCGTTTCAATACAGTATTGCTGCTGAACCAAAACATTCTTCTGGCCAAGCCTAATAGTTGCAATAGCAAGCACCGAGCTGGTGAGAAGAACAAGTCCTTGAGGAATCATGCCAATAACAGCAGCAATCATCGAAAGAAGCGCTTCGTTTAAATCGGCGTTACCAATGAAATAGGTACGAACAAAAAGACCAATACCCAGCGGAATCAGCGCAATGGAGCCTGCACGAATGATCGACTTAATGGTGGTAAGAATCTCTGAGTTAATCTCTTTAACAAACTTTGCTTCTGCGTTAATACGTGCAGCATAGCCTTCCTGGCCTACGCGACAAACCTTGCCAACAAGACTGCCCCTCTCGACAAAACTGCCCGAAAGCAGCTCATCTCCTGCGGTTTTTTGCACAGGCTCTGCCTCACCAGTTAGAAGGCTTTCGTCAACGCTTACGTGCTCAGACACAAGAATGCTGTCAGCAGGAATTTGATCGCCTGTCTTTAAACGCACAAGATCGTCAATGACAAGCTGGTCAGGTTTGATAAAGGTATCTTTGCCATCGCGAATGACACATACACTCTGAGCCGTCATAAGAGACAGTCGGTCAATCATGCGTTTTGCACGAATTTCCTGCACAATGCCTATGATCAGGTTTGCAAGAACTACGCTCATAAAAAGCGTATTTCTGTACTGTCCCGTTACAACAACAAGGAGCGCCATCAAAACATTAACTATGTTAAAGAGCGTAAGGCTGTGCTCTGCAATAATCTGAGCAATAGATTTAGTTTTGACGTCTGTATTAGTGTTAACTTTACCTGCAGAAACTCTTTCTGCAACTTCTTTTGATGTCAGACCTTCATACGTTTCTTCTAAACGCACGCTTTTCTTGCCTTCAGTACCCTGCAATGACATATAAACGATCTCCAGTCAGTGATGGCCGGTTTTTTGCATGTGGTGACCCCGGTGGGTTTCGAACCCACGACCTTTTGCTCCGGAGGCAAACGCTCTAATCCACTGAGCTACGGAGTCATGGTGCATAAGTATACCCCAGCCTACTTACTGCCTTTTGTAACGGTTTGCGTAATTTTCTTCTGGTATTTTCCCATGCTAAAATGAAGCTAACTAGCAATTGAGGAGCTCATGAATACTATTTCTGTTGACCTTACGTCTGACTCATACCAAATCTATGTAGGACATCACTTGCTTGCACAAGCCGGTAAGCTCATTCGCTCGCACACCTCAGGTTCAAAGATTCTTTTGGTCACTCATCCAGATATGAACAAACTCTATGGCTCTGAGCTTCTTACCTCGTTGGAGTCAGCTGGCTACTCCGTTACCACTGCCACAGTATCCACAGGTGAGCACGCAAAATCATTTGAGTCGTATCAAAAGCTGGTAAACGTCCTGGCAGAACATCGTTTTACACGAGAAGACATTGTGGTAGCCCTGGGCGGTGGAGTCATCGGAGACCTTGCGGGATTTGTTGCAGCTACCTACATGCGAGGATGTGCGCTCGTACACATCCCCACCTCGCTTTTGGCGATGATTGACTCTTCAATTGGTGGAAAGACTGCCATTGACCTGCCTTTTGGCAAAAATCTTGTTGGTGCCTTCTATAACCCCGGGGCAGTTATTGTTGACCTTGAACTGCTGAATTCTATTCCCGCGCCACTTTTGCAGGATAGCTGCGGAGAGCTTATTAAATACGGTGTACTTTCTGGACATGACCTCTTTAATAAAATCTCTATGGCGAGAAACCCCATGCAGGTCATCGATGTATCGCGCAGACAAGAGCTCATTCAAGCGTGCATTGAAATAAAGAAATCAGTTGTTGAAGCAGATTTCAAAGAAGCGGGATCAAGAAAACTGCTCAACCTTGGCCACACACTTGGCCATGCCATTGAGACGCTTAGCAACTTTGAACTTGGACACGGCTTCTGTGTAGCTGCAGGAACCTCCATGATGGCCAAAGCCTGCTTCAAACTTGGTCTTTGTTCTTATGAAGACGCAAAAAGTATCGCTGAGCTTACGCAGTCTTATGGGCTTCCTACCAGCACTTCATTTACTGTGGAAGACCTTTATAGCGCAGCACTACATGACAAGAAAAGCCACGCAAATTCAATTGACATGGCGCTTATCTATGGCATTGGTGACGTACGTATTGAGCGCAAGTCTTTTGCAGAACTTAAACAGCTTATTGAGTTGGCAAAAGAAGACTAACGTCCTAGACGTTCTAGCTCTTCTGCAAGCTTACGTACCGACTGTTTTAGAGCGGTTTTATCTTCAGCTAAGATGTCATTTTTATTGAAGATGCCATTTGCAGTTCCTACATAGGCATATCCACCAGCAAATACTTCAGAAATATTGTCTGTTGTAACGCCACCAACTGCCATAAGAGGCAAGTTTCCTAGAGGCTCACATACCTTCTTAGCGTACCCATAGCTAACCTCATTTGCGGGGAATACCTTAACAATGTCAGCACCAAGAGCAAATGCATGAGCAATCTCTGTTGGCGTAAACGCTCCCGGAACGCTCAAGATCTCATGCTCTTTGCAGTAGTCAAACATCTCTTCAGAGAGCAACGTTGGTGCTAAAACAAACGTAGCGCCCGCTTTATAGGCAATTTGTAACTCTTCAAGAGTAAGCACCGTACCAGCGCCAATATTGATATCAGAGCCATATTCACTTGATAGCTTCTGAATCAACACAGCAGCTTCTGGCGTATTCATAGTTACTTCAACATTGTGTACAGGAGAATCAACAAGAACCTCAACTACAGCTTTAACCTGATTGTACGTATAACCACGTAAAATCTGAGTTACGGCGCTAAAAAGCTTATTCACTTGCTTCCTCCTTTAATCTTCAAACATTTTAACCATATCCTTCTCTCTCGCTCAACTGCGGTATTCTTACATCAAGCAAGTAGATACGGAGCGTACAAAGTATGGATGTTTCAATAACACCTCATGATTTATTTGGAACGGTAGAGGCAATCCCGTCCAAATCATGCGCTCATCGCGCGCTCATCTGCGCTTCATTTGCAAACGGTACTACTAACATTACCTGTCCTTACATCTCAGAGGACATTCAAGTAACTGTTGATTGTCTTAAAGCTTTAGGCACTACCATCGCTAGAACCAAACAGGGATTTAGAGTTGTTCCTGCAAAGGGCCAGAATCGTCCCCAAAGCGTAAAGCTCAACTGTAAAGAATCTGGCACTACGCTCAGGTTTCTACTCCCCCTTCTGGGAGCACTGCACGTAAACGCCACAATTTCTGCAGAAGGAAGACTATTTTCACGACCTCTGGAGCCACTTATTTCAGAGCTTTCTGCTCATGGCATGTCTTTTACTTGGTTGGACGAGAAGTTCCTTGAGGTTTCAGGTCAGCTAACTAGTGGTTTGTTTGAGCTGCCAGGAGATATTTCTTCTCAATTTATATCTGGGCTTTTGCTGTCTTTACCTTTGTTAAGCAGCTCTTCGACTATTCAGATTACAGAGCCTATCCAGTCAAAAGACTATTTGGCTATAACCGAACAGGTCATGCAAGATTTTGGCGTTACCGCCACGTTTGATGCCTCGAGTACCACCTATACCATTGAACCGCAACACTATGTCTGTCCAGGCGTTTATTCAATTGAGGGAGATTGGTCAAACGCTGCTCCGTGGCTTGCTGCAGGCGCCATCGGTCAAGGCATAGAGGTCACAGGGCTCTCTATGCAAAGCGTCCAGGGAGACAGGGCTATTTTAGCCGCGTTATCGCTTGTGGGTGCACGTGTTTCTCGCCAGCAAAAAGGCGCAGCCTGTATGATGGATCACCTGCGTCCGCTTACCATTTCTGTCTCAGAAGTGTGTGACCTTGCTCCAGTACTTGCTGCGCTAGCTGCGTTTATTCCTGGGACTAGCAAGCTCACAAACATTCAGCGCCTGCGCCTTAAAGAGTCCGACCGTGTCCAAAGCATCTGCAGCACACTGAGGACATTTGGCGTGAACGCTACGCTCTCTGAAGATCAAGCAGCACTGGTCATCACCGGAGGAAAACAGCCCGCTAGCTGCATCGTAGACTCATGCAATGATCATCGCATTGTCATGATGGCAACTATCTTGGCTTCGTATGCAACGAGGCCAGTTGTCATCACCCACGCGGAGGCAATCAATAAGTCGTATCCGCTTTTCTTTGAGCATTTTAAGCAGCTTGGTGGCGTCTGCCACAGTATGGAGTCATAAATGATGACCCCAACTTTTGGAACAACAGTAAAAGTGTCTATTTTTGGCGAGTCTCATGCCCCAAAAATTGGCTGCACCATTGAAGGTCTACCTGCTGGTTTTACCGTTGACCTAGCAGCTCTCAAGGCATTCCTTCAAAGAAGATCTCCATCGCATCCGTGGGATACCCCGCGTAAAGAAGTTGACAATCCACAGTTTATCTCTGGAATTTCAGCAGAAGGCGTTTTAGATGGTTCTCCGCTTACGGTGGAGCTGCCTAACGCTAACGTTCGACCACAAGATTACGCAGCTACAAAGCTTGTCCCACGACCAGGACATGCTGATTTTTCTGCCTGGGCAAAATGGGGGGACTCCTACAAACAAACGGGTGGAGGACATTTTTCTGCTCGCCTAACAGCCCCTCTTTGCATTGCAGGAGGCATAGCGCTCCAGATTTTACGTGCTCAAGGTATCTCCATTGCGGCTCATGTTCTCAAAATAAAGGACATCAACGATACTCCCCTTGAGCTTGTAGACAACTCTCTTGAGGCCAATAAACAGCTTGCTCTCCAAATGGGTCAACTGCTACAAGCTGATCCTCAAGAGCTTCCTTTCCTTGATGCTCAAGCTGGCGAGAAAACCCGTGTACTCCTCACAGAATTGCGCTCTGAGAAAAATACCGTTGGCGGCATCATAGAATGCGTGGCAACGGGCGTTCCTGCAGGTATTGGATGCCCTCATTTCCATGGGCTTGAAAATACTATCTCCGCTGCAGTTTTTGGTGTTCCTGCTGTTAAAGCCATAGAATTTGGTAGCGGTATGGATGTTGCCAATTTACTTGGCTCTGAGAATAACGATGCCTACGAAGTGCGTAACGGCTTCGTAGTACCAACCACCAATCATGCTGGAGGCATTCTGGGCGGCATTTCAACTGGAGCTCCTATCTGGTTTAAATGCGCACTAAAACCTATCTCGAGCATTGGGCTTCCACAACATTCAGTTAATCTTCAGACTATGGAACCAGAGCAGCTTGTGGTTCAAGGCAGACATGATGTAACTGCAGTTTTACGCGCCGTTCCCTGCATTGAAAGCGCGTTTGCCCTAGCTCTTCTCGATACTTTGTATTCCTGGCCCTCCGAGCAGAACGGATATCACAATGACTAATCAGTTAGAGACACTACGCCAGGAAATAGATTCGATTGATGCACAGATCTTTGACCTGTTTGAGCAAAGACTTGCAGTTGCCAAACAGATTGGTGCTTACAAAAAAGAACATGGACTCTCTGTTCTAGATTCCTCACGAGAAGATGCTAAAAAAGAGCAGGTTAAAATCTCTGTTTCACCAGAACTTACACCGTATGCTTTAGAGTTACTTGAGGTTTTGATGAAGGCTGCAAAAGCAGTTCAGGAGTCATCTCATGAGCTCTAAAACTGAGCAACAAGCCTCAAGTAACCCTACAGCTCCCTTTGCTCCTTTTGGGCTTATTGGCGAGAAACTCTCTCATAGCTGGTCGGCAGAAATTCATGAAAAGTTAGGGTCGTTTCCCTACCAACTCCATGAGCTTTCTGCTTCGGAGCTAAAAGACTTCCTCAAAAACCAATCTTGGCATGGTTTGAACGTTACCATCCCTTACAAAAAGAATGCCTGCGCTCTTGCGGACTCAGTTTCTGAGGATGCTCAAGCTATTGGAGCGGCAAATACGCTGGTAAAAGATGCAAGTGGACTCATAGCAGCAGACAATACAGATGTGTATGGCTTTGAGTATCTAGTTAAAAGTCTCAAGGTCAGCTTGAACCAAAAGAAGGCAATAGTTTTGGGAGCCTTTGGTGGTGCTGGCCAGGCAGTTTGCTATGCACTTAAAAAAAGTGGCTCGTATATTGTGGGAGTCTCCAGAAACCTTCAAGTAAGCTCTTCATTTGTTGACTGCGCAATTACGTATGACCGGCTTCAATCCCACTATGACGCTGATCTTCTTGTCAATGCAACGCCAGTAGGAATGTCTCCTCACGCTGGCATCTCCCCTCTTGCCAAAGAGGAACTAGTTTCATTTACGTCCCTGCAATGCGTGATTGATCTTATCTATAATCCGCTACGCTCTCAGCTTCTTTTAGATGCAGAAAGTCTGGGGCTGCAAAACGCAAACGGTTTAAAAATGCTGGTGGCTCAAGCGGTCAAGGCCAGCTCACTCTTTTTAAGCCAAGAAGCATCAGACGCTCAGATAGAAAATATCTCGCGTGAGCTCCATGCTTCAAAAGAAAACATTGTGCTTATTGGCATGCCAGGAGTTGGAAAGACATCTACAGGAGAAGCACTTGCAAAGCTTCTGAATCGTCCCTGGATAGACACTGATTTTCTCATCAAACAGAAAGCTCATTGTGACGCGTCAACCTATCTACAAACACACGGAGAAGCAGCGTTTAGACGTCTAGAGCATGAAGTAATTCAAGAGATTTCCAATATGAGTGGTGTAGTGATTTCTTGCGGAGGCGGTGTAGTTGTCACCCCTTCAAACTACCAGCTTCTCCGTCAAAACGGAAAGCTAGTCTACCTAACTCGTCCCCTTGAGCAATTGGCTATTGCGGGAAGACCAATCTCACAAAGCGTTGGCGTACAAGAGCTTGCTGCAGAGCGGTTGCCTCTCTACGAAGCATGGGCTGATTTGACTTTCTCCTGCCTTGGTAGCCCAGATGCAGATGCCCAAGGTCTTCTCGCCACAGCATTTAAATAACAGAAAACGTTTACAGTTATTTTCCAACCGTTCACCGGACAGCCAAGAGACGTGTCATTTTGGCACGTTAAAGCCCCTATACTTATGCCTCGTAGGTATGTATTCATAAAACTACGAGGATGCTAGATCAAGTCAAATAGTTAAGTGTTTGATATTCGGTCGTATTTGGGGAGATATCCAATGGATAGCAATGCTATTGCTCACGAAATCCTAAATGCAATAGGCGGCTCAAAAAACTTAACTCACAACGAAGTATGCATGACGCGACTTCGCCTTTCTATCAATGATATGACGCTTATAGACCATGAACAGCTGGCTACAGCCACTGGTGTTCTTGGTATTGTAGGAAAAGGCGCCAACGGACTTGAGGTAGTCTTTGGCCCCAATCTTGTGTGTCAAGTAAATGATGGCCTTAATCACATTTTGGGTGAGCCAGAAAAGACCTTTTGTTCGTTAGACGAGAAGCGCTCAGATAACCCAGCTCAACACAATGAAGAGGTGGACGAGCTAATCTCTCTGCTTGCCCAAAAAAATACTCTTGATCAGGATGAAGAAGACTTTGACGGCCTTGTTTCTGACTTAGATGCAGACGACTTTGAAGATGACTATGAGGATGACCTCGAAGCCCCTCGCCTGCTCATCATTAATGGCCCAAATATCAACATGTTAGGTATTCGTGAACCAGAGATTTACGGAAAAGCTGACTACAGAACCCTTATAGAAGTCTGTAAGGCGGAGGCGCAATCTCAAGGTTTCTCGGATTGCGTTTGCTATCAATCAAACCACGAGGGCGATTTAGTTGATGCAATCCAGGACGCGCTGGGTAGCTATGATGGCATTATCATCAATCCTGCCGCCTATACGCACACCTCAGTTGCCCTGCTCGACGCAGCACTTGCCGTGCAAATCCCTATGATTGAGGTTCATCTAACAGACATCTCTACCAGAGAAGACTTTAGACGCATTTCTTATATAAAAGATGCATGCTTTGCGACAGTTTCTGGCAAAGGAATTGACAGCTACAGAGAGGCAATCCAGCTGATGGCGGCTCATCTCAAAGATGAAGCATAAGTCGCTCCTTATAACTATCTGGCGAGAAACACAAATCTGCTGTAACGGCAACGTTGCAGCAGATTTTTTATGCACAGGTAAGTACGTCTGATTCAGTAATTACCATATCTACAGGAACGTCAAATGCTGTATGAGGAAGCTCTGTCTTACTCAAATTATGCTGGTAGGCAAGGCAGATTTTCTTGCCAGAATACGTTGACAGGAATCGGTCATAAAATCCTGCGCCATAACCCAGGCGATATCCTTTTGTATCAACAAGTAATGCTGGAACAATACAAATCGCGTTGCTCATCTGGACTTCTGCTAAAGCAGATAGGTCTTTTGGTGGTTCAAGCAAATTAAAAGGAGCTGCCACAAGCTGATCTAATGAAGTAATGGCAACAAACTCTAAACGATGTCCAGGTAGACAACGAGGCACCGCCACCGTTTTTCCATCGCATAGGGCGCGCTCAATAATCATCCACGTAGAAACTTCAGATGAGACAGAAACATACGTTAAAACAGTAGTTGTCTCTGCATATTCAGGGGTCGCAAGAAGTTTCTGAGTAATACTTTCATCAAGCACACATCTCTCTTGCTCAGAAAGAGTTTCTCTTGCTGCTAGACATTCTTCTCGCAAGCGTTGTTTTTCTGTTGCTACAGTATTCATGAAGCCTCCCCTATAGCTAAGAATAACAACATTTTTGTGGACATTTGGAGAAGAAACAGACACCTGTCGCAATAAATGTGACTAATTCTCAACAATTTTTATATAGCTTTCTTTTTAGCAAATTTCTGACCTGCGCAAATGTAAACCGATTCTAACTTGTCAAAATATTGCGTATTTGTCGCTTGTTTAGCACTACATATTGAGTAAAGTTAGAGGTCGCAACTAATATTTGACGTCATTTGTCCAAAGACATACCTGCTGTCAAAATTAGTCTCAAGATTGCTATTTGTAAACTGCTGAGCGGCCATGCTCCACTCAACACGCTCAGCATGAACATGGACTCAAAAATCCATGTAAAAAGGAGTGTGTTATGCAGGAAACACCAGCACAGGAGGCTTGGGACGGCTTTGTCGGTGGTAACTGGCAAAAAGCAATTGACGTCCGAGACTTCATTCAGAGGAATTACACCCCCTACGATGGCGATGATTCCTTCCTCGCTGGTCCAACTGAGGCTACCACAAAGCTTTGGGCGGATGTTATGGATCTCTTTGCTCAAGAGACCGCAAATGGTGGCGTACTTGATATGGATACCAAGCTGGTTTCCACTATCACCTCCCACGAAGCTGGCTACATTGAGAAGCCACTTGAGCAGATTGTTGGCCTTCAAACAGACAAGCCACTAAAGCGTGCTCTTATGGTAGACGGTGGCATTCGTATGGCAATGGCTGCTTGCAAGGCCTACGGCTACGAGGTTGACCCAGAGATTGTTGACTTCTACACCTATCGTCGCAAGACTCACAACGCTGGCGTTTTTGATGTCTACACCGAGGACATGCGTAAATGCCGTCACTCCCACATCATTACTGGTCTGCCTGACGCATACGGTCGCGGCCGCATCATCGGCGATTATCGTCGTGTTGCTCTCTACGGTGTAGATGCTCTTATTACAGACAAGACAAACCAGAAAAATGGCACTAGCTCCATCATGGACGAGAAGACCATTCGTCATCGTGAAGAGCTCTCTGAGCAAATTCGCGCTCTCAAGGAGCTCAAGCAGCTTGGTGAGATTTATGGCTTTGATTTGAGCCGCCCTGCTGAGAACTTCAAAGAGGCTGTTCAGTGGCTCTACCTGGGCTATCTTGCTGCTGTTAAAGAGCAAAATGGCGCTGCAATGTCCATTGGCCGTAACACCACCTTCCTGGACATCTATGCAGAGCGCGATCTTGCTCGTGGTACTTTTACTGAGTCTGAGATTCAGGAAATTGTTGACCACCTGGTTATGAAACTTCGTATGGTCAAGTTTGCCCGTACTCCTGAGTACAACGAGCTCTTCTCTGGAGACCCTCAGTGGGTCACTGAGTCCATTGGTGGTATTGGTATTGATGGCCGCTCTATGGTTACCAAGTCCTGCTTCCGCTGGCTCCACACCCTTGAAAACATGGGTACCAGCCCAGAGCCTAACCTGACTGTTCTGTGGTCTACTAAGCTTCCTGTAGGTTTCAAGCGCTATTGCGCAAAGATTTCTATTACCACCAGCTCTATCCAGTATGAGAACGACGACCTTATGCGCGTCTATCATGGTGACGACTACGCAATTGCTTGCTGCGTTAGCTCCATGCGTGTTGGTAAAGAGATGCAGTTCTTTGGTGCTCGCGCAAACCTTGCCAAGTGCCTGCTTTACGCAATCAATGGCGGCCGTGACGAGAAGACCGGCGAGCAGATTGGTCCTAAGTACCGTGCAGTTGAGGGCGAGTACCTTGATTACGACGATGTCTTCTCCAAGTATATGGACATGATGCGCTGGCTTGCTGGCGTTTATGTCAACGCTCTTAATGCAATCCACTACATGCACGATAAGTACAGCTACGAGCGCATCCAGATGGCTCTCCACGACGAGCACGTTCATCGTTGGTTTGCAACAGGCATCGCTGGTCTTTCTGTTGTTGCTGACTCCCTCTCTGCAATCAAGTATGCAAAGGTAAGGGTTGTCCGCGATGAGACCGGCCTTGTTACCGATTACATCACTGAGGGCGACTTCCCTAAGTACGGTAACGATGATGACCGCGTTGACACCATTGCTCATGACATCGTTGAGATTTTCATGAACATGATTCGCCAGAACCACACCTACCGTGATTCTGTCCCAACCACTTCTATCCTGACCATTACCTCTAACGTTGTATATGGTAAGGCCACCGGTAACACTCCTGATGGCCGTCGTGCGGGCGTTCCTTTTGCTCCTGGTGCTAACCCAATGCACCACCGCGATACTCACGGTGCTGTTGCATCCCTGGCATCCGTTGCTAAGCTTCCATTCAACGACGCACAAGACGGTATTTCCAATACCTTCTCAATCATTCCTAATGCTCTTGGTAAGGGCTCTGACGTCTACTTCCACGGTAGCGAGCTAGACCTTGAGCACATCGACTTCTCTGATATGAACCTTGATATTCAGATTGAGAACAAGATTGATTGCGCCTGTGAGGCAGACCCATCCGCAGTTGAAGGTGCTGAGGATCGTAAATAACAAGCCCTGGCGAGAAGATCTATCTACACGTTTCTTCTCGCCAACAAACTCGTAAGGAGAAACACATGCAGTCCAACGAAGTAGCTTCCGAGCAGATTGACAACCTGGTAAACATGATTGATGGCTATGCCGAGAAGGGCGGTCATCACCTCAACGTTAACGTATTTACTAAGGACACGCTTCTTGATGCTCAGGCACATCCAGAGAAGTATCCTCAGCTGACCATTCGCGTTTCTGGTTACGCTGTTAAGTTCAACTCCCTTACCAAAGAGCAGCAGGACGACGTTATTTCTCGTACCTTCCACGACGCTCTCTAAGGATTTCTTGTCCATGTCTTGTTCTGATACTCACATGGATCTCAAAGACCCGCTCACAGTTTGTGGGCGGGTCCACTCTATTGAGACCTTTGGCACCGTAGATGGCCCTGGAACTCGCCTGGTTGTATTTACCCAGGGGTGTCCCATGCGTTGTGCCTATTGTCATAACCCGGATACCTGGCAATTTGGTATTGGAACAGAAACATCAGTAAAAGAAATTCTTGCCACCTTTAACCGTAATAGAGCTTTTTATAGAAACGGTGGAATTACAGCTACTGGCGGAGAACCGCTTGCTCAACCAGAGTTTGTGGGAGCTCTGTTTGAGGCAGCGCATAATGATCCTCGTGGGCATATTCATACTTGTCTTGACTCTTCTGGCGTCGCATACAATCCAGATACTCCAGAGAAATTTGAGCGCGTGCTTGATAACACTGATTTAGTGCTTCTTGATATCAAACACTCTGATCCAAAGGGTCACATAAGTCTTTGTGAAGTTGGCTCGGAAAGACCGCTTGCGTTTGGCGATGAGCTTAATCGTAGAGGTATTAAAGTTCTTATCAGACATGTAGTAGTACCCGGCATTACTGATTCAGCAGAAGAGCTTGCGGGTGTTGGTAGGATTATTGCTCATTGGGACAATGTAATTGGACTAGACGTACTTCCCTATCATGTGATGGGTGTAAAAAAGTATGAAGAGCTGGGCATTCCTTACAAACTTTCTGATACTCCTGCCATGGACGGAAAAAAGATTCCAGAGCTGCGCAAACAAATCCTTATTGCTCGTGCCCTTGAACGCAAAAAGCTTGGAATGCGGTAAACTTACTAAGTTCACGCATTAATTTACTTCAAGGAGTCA
>CAUUUQ010000021.1:0-21711 GCA_963548345.1 uncultured Atopobium sp.
GGTAGTACCAGCCAATGTACTCTGTCTGGTCCTTTGCTTTTGCCATATATGCATCAGCAATCATAATGATGATTGCCTTATCACCTGGCTGTTTACGCAGGATATCAATAGTGACAGAAGTTGCCGTGTCATTCTCGCCCTTAGAAGCCATGCTAATAAGGCGGCGGCCATTGTAGTCAATCTCGTTGTACCTGGAAGAAGCGATGTTAACGCGCTGCAGGGACGCGGCGATAGTTGCCGGCGCAAGACCCATCTCGCGTGCGGTAACAATGGCTACAAACAGGTTGTAGAGGTTAACAATTGAGTAGCTGTTGAGCTTATACTCGTATGTTGGTGCGCCCTCGTGGCAGTGCTCCTTAACCACAAACGTGCCGGTCTCTGGATCAACCGAAACAACCTCGTAGTCAGGCGTTGGATTGGTATAGCCACACTCTTCGCAGGTTGCGTGGCCAAGATGCCTCAGGTGGGCATAATCCCACTTGAGTTTGCCGCCGCATTTGGGGCATGCAGTAAGATCTGAAACAATGCCCACGGGCTCTGCGGTGTCTTCTGCCAGCCTTGCGATGGAGTAATACGTACGATGAGTGCACTGAGGAGCAAGTCTGCAGCTAATCATATCATCTGCGTTCAAAATCAGATGAGTTGAAGCAGGGATGCCCTTATCCATAACGTCAAACACGTAGTCTGGAGTTGCACTACGAGAGAACGTATCGCGGAACAGATTGGTAACGGACAAAATATCAGGCTGCAGGTACGGGAAAATAC
Organism: uncultured Atopobium sp.; assembly: GCA_963548345.1. Lineage (GTDB taxonomy): Bacteria > Actinomycetota > Coriobacteriia > Coriobacteriales > Atopobiaceae > Lancefieldella. The sequence goes on from CAUUUQ010000021.1 coordinate 766, forward strand.
GAGGTCCCGAGAGCTCATCAAACTCCATAACTGCAAGCTTGGTCTTTGAGGTACCTCTCCACGTGGCGTTCTTTGCAAACGAGCTTGCAAAACCACTGGAAATATTGCCGCCAACACGGTTGGTAACGGTCTGATAGCCATTATCAGCGAGAAGATCGTTGAGCAGGTTGTTGGTGGTTGTCTTACCGTTTGTGCCGGTGATAAAGACGATCTGCTCTGGCTTAGCAATATCTCCCAAAAATGCAGGATCAATGCCCTCGGCAATAAAACCTGGCAGCGTTCCGCCCTCATGGTTCGTCAATTTAAGTGCTGCAAGCGTTGCTTTAGCAGCGAGAAAAGCTACAGGAAATAGTCTGCTCTTTTTTTGTGCCACAGTAACTCCCATCGTGAGCAAAGTCTCTCTAGTTTATCACCTCGCGAGAAGAGCTTGAAGAACAGAGGGTCTCTCGCCAAAAATGCTGCATAAAAAAGCCGAGCCAGGATATCCTAGCTCGGCTGAAGCTACGTGAAAGTAAGTTGCCTTACTCCTCAGGCTGCTCCTTCTTCTCTGCTGCATAGAGCTCGGAGAGGCGTACAAGGTGATCGTAGCGAGCCATTGCGGCTTCCTCGTTCTCCTTGAAGAGCTTCTCTGCGTGCTCTGGGAACTCGCGGGTGAGTCGGCTGTAACGAGCCTCGTTCATCAGGAACTCCTGGTAGCCACCCTTAGGTGCCTTGGAGTCAAGCGTGAACTTCTTACCTGCAGGTGCAGCTGGGTTGAAGCGATAGAGGTTCCAGTAGCCGGTCTCGACTGCCTTCTTCATCTCCTCCTGTGCGTGAGCCATGCCGCCCTTGATGGAGTGCATCTCGCATGGGGAGTAACCGATGATGAGGGATGGTCCTGGATAAGCCTCTGCCTCAGCAATTGCCTTGAGGGTCTGCTGGAGGTTTGCGCCCATGGAGACCTGAGCAACATAGACGTAACCATAGGTCATAGCAATCTCAGCAAGGTTCTTCTGCTTGATGTCCTTACCAGCTGCAGCAAACTGTGCAACCTGGCCAAGACGGGAAGCCTTAGAGGACTGACCACCGGTGTTGGAGTAAACCTCAGTGTCGAAGACAAAGACGTTGATGTCCTCGCCGGAAGCAAGAACGTGGTCAAGGCCACCGAAGCCGATGTCGTATGCCCAACCGTCGCCGCCGAAGATCCAGAAGGACTTCTTGGTGAGGAAGCTCTTGTTAGCAAGGATTTCCTTAGCTGCTGGAAGATCAGACTTCTCAAGCTCAACTACGAAGGTCTTAGAAGCTTCCTTGGAGAGAGCTGCATCGTTGACGGACTCAATCCATGCCTTAGCAGCATCCTTGAGGTCCTGAGATGCTCCGTCCTCATCGACAAGCTGCTGAGCAAGCTCCAGGAGACGCTTCTGCTGTGCCTGGTGACCAAGCATCAGACCCATACCGTGCTCTGCATTGTCCTCGAAGAGGGAGTTGTTCCATGCTGGGCCGTGGCCGTTTGCATCGGTAGTGAATGGTGAGCAAGAAGCTGGGTTACCCCAAATGGAGGAGCAGCCGGTTGCGTTGGAGATGAACATACGATCGCCGAAGAGCTGAGTGACCAGACGGCCGTAGCTGGTCTCAGCGCAGCCTGCGCAGGAACCAGAGAACTCAAGAAGAGGCTTCTTGAACTGGGATGCCTTGACGTTGTTAGCAACAAGCTCGGTCTTCTCGGAGACGTGGTTGACTGCGTAGTCGAAGATCTCCTGCTTGGACGCCTGCTCCTCGATTGGCTTCATGGTCAGAGCATCTGCAGGGCAGATGTAGACGCAGTTGGAGCAACCGGTGCAGTCGAGCTGAGAGACAGCAATCTCAAACTTGTAGCCCTTAGCCTTAGGACCAACGGCATCCTTGAACTGAGACTGTGCTGGTGCAGCAGCAACCTCTTCGTCGGTAAGGACGAATGGACGAATGACTGCGTGTGGGCAGACATAAGCGCACTGGTTACACTGAATGCACTTCTCGACGTTCCACTCAGGAACAACAACAGCAATGCCACGCTTCTCGTAAGCAGCAGCGCCAAGCTCAAACTGGCCATCAACGTGGTTCTTAAATGCAGAAACAGGAAGTGCGTCACCCTCCATACGAGAGACTGGAGTCATGATGTCGCGAACCTGCTTGAGCAGAGCCTCACGGCCCTCAAGGGTGATTGTGCTTGGAGCATCCTCTGCAGTAGCCCAATCAGCAGGAATCTCAATCTTAGTAAATGCAGTAGCACCAGCGTCGATTGCCTTGTGGTTCATATCGACGACGTTCTGGCCCTTCTTCAGGTAAGAGTGAGTTGCAGCATCCTTCATATACTGAAGTGCGTCTGCCTCTGGAAGAACCTTTGCAAGAGCAAAGAATGCGGACTGAAGAATGGTGTTGGTGCGCTTGCCCATACCAATTTCCTTGGCAAGGTCAATTGCATTAATCAGATAAACGTTAATGTTGTTCTTAGCAATGTAGCGCTTTGCCTCTGCTGGCAGGTGGTGTGCAAACTCCTCTGCATCCCACTGGCAGTTGACCAGGAAGGTACCGCCAGGCTTGACGTCGCGGACCATCTTGTAGCCCTTGATGATGTATGCAGGAACGTGGCATGCAACAAAGTCTGCCTTGGTGACATAGTAAGGAGAACGAATCTTGTGATCACCGAAGCGCAGGTGGCTGATGGTGATACCGCCGGTCTTCTTGGAGTCATACTGGAAGTATGCCTGAACATATTTATCGGTGTGGTCACCAATAATCTTAATGGAGTTCTTGTTAGCACCAACGGTACCGTCACCGCCGATACCCCAGAACTTGCACTCAATGGTGCCTTCAGCTGCAGTGTTAGGAGCCTCAGGATCCTCTGGGAGAGACAGGTTAGTAACGTCGTCGACAATACCAACGGTGAACTCACGCTGAGGAGCATCCTTCTTGAGCTCCTCGAAGATTGCGAATGCAGATGATGGTGGAGTGTCCTTGGAACCAAGGCCGTAACGACCGCCAACAACCTTAATGCCTGTACGACCAGCCTCATAGAGGGAAGAAACAACGTCTTCGTAGAGAGGCTCACCAACGGAACCTGGCTCCTTGGTGCGGTCGAGAACAGCAATCTTCTTGACGGACTCAGGAAGAACGTCAACAAAGTGCTTTACAGAGAATGGACGATAGAGACGGACCTTAACCAGACCGACCTTCTCGCCATGAGCGTTCAGATAATCGATAACCTCTTCGAGGGTATCGCAGAAGGAACCCATGCAGATAACAACGCGGTCAGCGTCTTCTGCACCGTAGTAGTTGAACAGACCGTAGTCAGTACCAAGCTTAGCGTTGATCTGGTTCATGTAGTCTTCAACAACTGCTGGCAGCTGGTTGTAAACCTCGTTGCATGCCTCGCGGTGCTGGAAGAAGATATCGCCGTTCTCGTGGGAACCGCGGCTTGATGGGTGCTCTGGATTCAGTGCGTGATCACGGAATGCCTGGACAGCGTCCATGTCGCACATCTCAGCCAGATCAGCGTAATCCCAAACAGCAACCTTCTGAATCTCGTGAGAAGTACGGAAGCCGTCGAAGAAGTTAACAAATGGAACCTTGCCCTTGATTGCTGCGAGGTGAGCAACAGGAGCCAGATCCATAACCTCCTGGACGTTGCCTTCTGCGAGAAGTGCAAAGCCAGTCTGGCGAGCAGACATTACGTCAGAGTGATCGCCAAAGATGTTCAGTGCATGGGTTGCAACGGTACGTGCGCTGACGTGGAAAACACCAGGGAGCTGCTCGCCGGCAATCTTGTACATGTTTGGAAGCATGAGCAAGAGGCCCTGAGAAGCGGTGTAGGTAGTGGTCAGAGCGCCTGAACCAAGAGAACCGTGAACAGCACCAGCTGCGCCAGCCTCGGACTGCATCTCGACAACCTTGACGGTTGTACCAAAGATGTTCTTTACACCCTGGGCGGACCACTGGTCAACATAGTCTGCCATTGGACTTGATGGGGTAATTGGGTAAATGCCCGCTACCTCGGTAAACGCATACGACACGTAAGCCGCGGCGTTGTTACCGTCCATGGACTTAAACTTTCTTGCCATTTCCTCTCCTTGCCTAATCTGTGATTTCTCACAGTATGCGTCTGTGCGATCCAAAATAAAGCTGTAGACCCTGGGTGACTACGGAAACAAGTTTCATAGTTCGGCCGGCAGCGGTCGCATAATGCTTTTATTATTGCGCAAAAAAACAATGAAACAAATCAGAAATATGAGCCAATAAATACCTATTTTCAGGTAGGATTTTCTACCTGCGGAATTGCAAAATAAACATAACAGTAAAGTAGAACTTTTTTGTAAATCGACAAAATATTCAAGTACACAAGCAGCCATCTGTCTGAAAATTGGACAAACTTTTACGTAAGCACTCAACGCACGAAAGTCTTGCTGCACGTTGAGTGCTCTTTTAATAGCCGTACTTTAGGGTCATATCTCTTTTGATTACTTGGCCGCTTTAATCTCGCAAAGTTTCTTATAACCAAATAAGAAACGCTCTCCTATCTCACCTTCAGCATCGGATGCGCAAACGACTCCGTGTTCATCTGAAGTAAGGAAGGCTTCATCAAAATCAGCAGTTCCATCAAATACCTGTGCGACAACATCTGGATTAAACTCAGTTGGCTCATGCAGAGTTTGTGCCAAATCAAGCACCAGACTTGTGGCTCCTGATCGAACGCTTTCTTCTGAGATACCTGCGATAAGCTTTCCGTCCTTCACTAGCCAGAGCACTTCTGGTGCGCAATGAGTTTGCTGCTCTTCTCGCTGTGAAATTCTTGCACGACCCGCAAGAGATAGAACAGAACTCTCCTCTAAAGACTGGTAAGGACCAACTGTCATAGCAGCCTGACCATTGCTTTCGAGCAAAATCATAAGAACGCCGTCTGGATATTCTTGCGATCCCTCTTTCAGCGTTCCCTCAATGTGCTGCTTAGCCCAAGCAATCAAGTGCGGAGAAACATCTTTTTGAGCAACAACTCGCCTACTCAGCGCACGTAAATGCCTGTTATCAAGAGGGAGAACACCTCCAGCCAGTCTCCAACGACAAACAAGTTCTGGATTATCAAGCTCAAACTTCTGAGCCGCTTCTAACTCTTCCTGGTCCACAGTGTCCTCCCCCAACTTTTTATGAAATGAACTGCTAATCCCGACTTAGCAGGTTAGTGCCTAAAGTGTCGCTTTCCTGTAAACACCATTGCAATACCGTATTCATCACAAGCAGCAATAGACTCATCATCTCTGACTGATCCGCCTGGCTGAATAATGGCTGTTACGCCATGGGCTGCCAAGGTATCAACGTTATCTCGGAATGGGAAAAACGCGTCGGATGCAGCCACAAGGTTCTTTGAATCAATTCCCATGCGTTCGCAAGCAGCTTCAGCTCGCTCGCACGCGAGAAGAGCAGCGTCAACACGGTTTGGCTGGCCTGGTCCCATGCCAATTCCAGCTTGATCTTTTGCAACCAAAATAGCGTTTGATTTAACGGTCTTACAAACTTTCCAAGCAAATACCAAATCATTCAGCTCTTCTGGAGTTGGTTGACGCTTAGTAACAACCTCAAAGCTCTCTGCAGTTTCATCTGCATGATCAAGGTCTTGGACCAACAGTCCACCGTCAACAGTTCTCATTTCGAGCTCACGGCTTCTATCGATTCCGCCTGTAGCTAAGACGCGGAGATTTGTTCTCTTTGACAGGCGCTCAAGAGCTTCTTCTGTGAAGCTTGGTGCAATAAGAACCTCAACAAACTGCTTATTGATATCTGCAAAGTGCTCAACAAACTCCAGCGGAACTTCTCTATTTACTGCAATAATTCCGCCAAAGGCAGACAGTGGATCACAAGCAAATGCTCGATCGTATGCCTCAACAACATTTTCTGCCGTTGCAGAGCCACAAGGATTCTGGTGCTTCAAAATAATGACTGATGGATCATCAAACTCACGAACAGCTGCCCAAGCTGCATCGGTATCGAGTAAGTTGTTGTAAGACAAAGGCTTACCCAGAAGCTGCTGAGCATTTGCCAGAGAGTGTGCAGGAGCGCCGGGCATCTTGTAAAACGCCGCGGACTGCTGAGGATTTTCTCCGTAACGAAGATCCTGCTCTTTTGTTGCCTTTACCAGCAAAGTCTCTGGGAATTTACTCTGCTCTGATTCAACTACACCAGAAAGGTATGCGGCAATAGCGCCATCGTATGCAGCTGTTGTCTTAAATACCTTCAAAGCAAGCTGCTGGCGAGAAGCCCTTGTAGTTGCACCGTTATTGGAGCGCATCTCATCAAGAACACAACCATAATCTGCTGGATCAACAACAACCGTAACAAAGTCATTATTCTTTGCAGCAGAGCGGAGCATTGAAGGTCCGCCAATATCAATGTGCTCAATTGCATTTTCTAGTGTCACTGATGGATCAGCTACGGTCTTCTCAAACTCGTAAAGGTTAACGCAGACCAGGTCAATCATGCCGATACCATTGTTCTCTGCGTCTGCAACATGACCAGGGTTATCTCTGCGACATAAGAGACCACCATGGACGCGAGGATGCAATGTCTTGACGCGGCCGTCCATCATCTCTGGAAATCCGGTATAAGACTCAATGGGAACTACAGGCACACCAGCCTCTTCGAGGATTTTTGCGGTTCCACCTGTTGAAATTACCTCTACACCAAACTCTTTAGTAAGAGCCTGTGCAAATTCAACAATACCTGTTTTGTCTGTTACCGAGATTAGCGCACGTTTGATAGGGGCCTCAGCCATTGCCGCTCCTTTGTGTTTGACACTTACTATCAGAAACACCTACAGCCTATCAGCTGCAAAACACTACGTACTAGATGTAAACAAACTTGAAACTATTCTATAATCTTCCGCTGTAAAAACGCATGAAAGGAACTATTTCATATGTCTGCCGATACTCCAATCATAGTCCCCTTCGAAGATACTGACTTACCAGAACTTATCTCAATCGTTGAACGCGTCTGGTACTTGGATGGCGATGAATCTAAAGAGACCAGTAGGTCTCTGGCTACCATTGATATTTCGTACTACATTGGCGTTTCAACTCATCGCTTTGTTGCAAAAAGCGGAAATACAGTTCTCGGCTTTATTTTCTGCTCCAACGGAGAAGACCCAAAAGATAAGCAGAAATGGGTTGAGCTTGAAAATGCCTCAACCATTACAGCTAAAAAGCTCTTAAGCCAGAAAGACTTTGAAGGCTATGAAGCCTTTGGTGTCGTCGAATCAAACCTGATTCACAAATACTGGAATGAAGGAGTCAAAACTCTCAAATGGGAAATTACGCTATTCTGCGTAAGCCCTGCTGCTCAAGGAGAAGGTGTCGGCGGCATGCTCTTCTCCTATATGCTCAATTTTTTGAAAGAGCAAGGAGCTAAGCATTATTTCCTTGCAACAGATGATGACTGCGACATTAGTTTCTACCAACACAAGGGTCTTACCTGTAAAGATAAGGCTCCGATTAAAGCGGATGGACAAGACTTCGGCTTTGCCTACATCTATGCGGGAGATCTCTAAGAATGAGTTCCTGCGTTGGAAGATTTGCGCCCACACCTTCTGGAAGAATGCATCTGGGCAACGTTTTCTCGGCCCTTATGGCTTGGGCCAGCGTTCGTTCCCAAAATGGCAGTCTTATTCTTCGTGTCGAAGACTTGGATATTCGTGCTCATAATCCTCAATACACCTCCCTCCTCCTTGATGATTTACAGTGGTTGGGACTAACTTGGGATAAAGGTCCGTATTACCAAAGCAGGCGCACGGAGCTCTACCAAGAAGCTCTTTTAGATTTGAGGCAGCAGGGACTCTTGTATCCCTGCTTTTGTTCCCGAGCAGACTTACACGCTGCACAAGCTCCTCATGCAAGTGATGGCACGTATGTCTATGCCAGAACTTGCCGCAACCTGAGCAAATCTGAGCGTGAAGAGCTTGCTAAACATAAAATTCCAGCAACTCGCATACGAGTTCCTAATAAGACCTACGCGTTTGAAGACAAAGTCTATGGTCAAACATCTCAAAATCTTTTTAAATTATGTGGAGACTTTATTGTCCAGCGTGCAGACGAAATCTTTGCCTATCAGCTTGCCGTAGTAGTTGACGATGCTGACATGGGCGTAACTGAAGTAGTTAGAGGATCAGATCTTCTTTCCTCAACTCCTAGGCAGCTTTATTTGCAAGACGTGCTTGGTCTTTCTCATCCCACGTACGCACACCTCCCCTTACTTGTTGCGCCTGATGGTAGGCGACTCTCAAAGCGCAATCATGATCTAGACCTTGGCGTCCTTAGATCCCAAGGAAAAACACCAGAAGAGATTCTTGGCTTTCTTGCTTATTGCGTAGGCCTCACAAAAGAGAACGAGCCTCTTTCCGCAGTACAAATTGCAAATCGTTTTTCTTGGGAGACACTTCGCGCTCACCGAGAAAACGTGGTTGTTGAGCATTTTTCACATGTTTTGTAAAATGTCTTATTGTGAGTGACGCCAGTTCGGGGTATCATTCTCAAGCACCCATTTTGGAGAGCTGACCGAGAGGCCGAAGGTGCTCGCCTGCTAAGCGAGTATGGGCCCCAAGCCCATCTGGGGTTCGAATCCCCAGCTCTCCGCCAGAATTTTCCGCTCGTTGCACCTCTGCAACGAGCTTTTTTCTTACCAAGAAGAACTTTTTCTAAGATTAGTCTTGCATTTTTAACTGGAAAATGGCATTCTATCTACTTACACGCGGCGTTACCTCAGCTGGATAGAGGACCTGACTACGAATCAGGGCGTCATAGGTTCGAATCCTATACGCCGCACCACTTGAACTTAGGAGCTCCTTCGGGAGCTCTTTTTTATTATCTACCTGGTCTTAAAGCTACTTCACCAGCAGAGTTAGCATATAAATAACGGTAGGAAATGCCAGCTTCATCAAGCTCATCCATTACCTCAGCCATACATGTTTCTGCCATGATGACCTCAAGATATTCTTGTGGACTTAAGTCTTTTAAACCCACCCTGCCGTGGTCTGAAATCCATTTTCTTAAAGATGCAAGTTGCTCTGGTGCTATATGGATTTCTGAATAAAACTCCTTGTGACCAAATCCAATTTCTGCTGCACTACCCTGCACAAACTGCCGTACTACAATATCTTTTTGTACCTCTACCAAACCTTTCATAGCTACCTCTTTCTTCTTTTGCTAGCCACAAGTATAGCTGATTTATAGAACATATGTTCTATAAATCACTAAAAGAAATGGTCTCCACAATTCTGTAGAAGACCATTTCAAGAATTGAATCAATTTTGATTAAAAAGAGAAACTATTCTGGGCGAATAACCTCGATACCACCCATGTAAGAACGAAGCGCCTCAGGTACGGTAACGGAGCCGTCTGCATTCTGATAATTCTCCATAATTGCAGCCATAGTACGACCAACTGCAAGACCAGAGCCGTTAAGCGTGTGAACCAGGCGGGTGCCCTTGAACTCTGCTGGATCCTTATAGCGGATATTTGCACGACGTGCCTGGAAATCCCAGCAGTTGGAGCAGGAAGAAATCTCCTTGTATGCGTTATAGCTTGGGAGCCAAACCTCAATGTCGTAGCACTTGCATGCAGAGAAGCCAATATCACCAGTGCAGAGAGTTACCACGTGATAAGGAAGACCCAGGAGCTGAAGGATCTTCTCGGCTTCCTGAACCATGGACTCAAGCTGATTCATGGAATCCTCAGGCTTTGCAAACTTGACCATCTCTACCTTGTCAAACTGGTGAACGCGAATGATGCCGCGGGTATCTCGACCAGCTGAACCTGCCTCCTCACGGAAGCATGGGGTAAATGCGGTGTAGAGCAGAGGAAGCTGAGATGCATCCAGAATCTCGTCACGGTGAATGTTGGTAAGCTGAACCTCAGCAGTTGGAATCAGGTAGAGATCAGGCTGAACGTGGTAGAGGTCCTCTTCAAACTTAGGAAGCTGGCCGGTACCAAACAGGGAATCCTGATTTGTAATAACTGGTGGCCACCACTCTTTGAATCCTGCCTGGTTGTGCGTATCAATCATAAAGTTGATAAGCGCGCGCTCCATACGAGCACCCATGCCGCCAAGCAGATAGAAACGAGTTCCCGCAAGCTTTACGCCACGATCAAAGTCAATCATGCCCAGCTCAGGTCCAAGATCCCAGTGTGCTTTTGGCTCAAAATCAAACTGAGTTGGCTCTCCCCACTTGCGGACCTCAGGGTTGTCGGAATCGTCCTTGCCGTAAGGAACTGATGCGTCTGGAATGTTTGGAATAGCTGCGACAAGAGCCGTAAGCTCCTCCTCAACCTCTCCGCGACGCTGGTCAAGCTCTGCGATGCGGTCTTTATTAGCTGCTACCTGCTCTTTAGCTGCCTCAGCCTCTTCCTTCTTGCCCTCACGCATGAGAAGGCCAATCTGCTTAGAAACAGCGTTGCGCTCTGCCTGAAGAGACTCAACCTCAGCGATTACGCTTCTGCGCTCCTCATCAAGCTCAAAGAATTTCTCGCGATCCCAATGAGCATTTTGCCTGGACTCGCAAGACTTATCTACGAGGTCAGGGTTCTCGCGCACAAATTTGATATCAAGCATGCAGCTTCTCCTTGAATCAACACTTTTTGGCAGTGCATTTTTTCTTATAGCCTACCAAGTATATACTTGTATTTGGATTCTTAACCCTTCACATGTTCTGGAGCTGGATTATGGACGCAATTAACTCTTTTATTGGTTGGCTTTTTGGCGATAAGACCGGCGTGTTGTTCCTCGTACTTGGTGGAATTTTGCTCTTCTTGGTCATTTCTTTTGTGTTGGAGCGCAAAACCAAAAAGATGTATTTCAACCACAAAAAGACAGAAGACGACCGGGATCTCTTTGGAGAAGACGAAGAAGGCTGGTCTGACTTTGATGCAGACAACAAATAAGTAACAAAAAAGCCCCGTAAAGGGGCTTCTTAAATGCAAATGGTGCGGGCGAAGGGACTTGAACCCCCATGAACTTGCGTTCATACGGACCTGAACCGTACGCGTCTGCCAATTCCGCCACACCCGCGTGCTAGGGAATAATACTACAACATTTTGTTTTCTTCTAATGGAAAAACAATAGATATATAAGAAATTTCTTTTCAGCGGTAGAATATAGACAGTCACGGCCGACAAACACACTTTAAACACAGGAGGTTGCCGTGAGTGACTCGCGGTCACAGACCACGCAGACTACATATCTACATTCACCTTCTGCTCAGCAGGCATCTCCTGCGGCTGAGCCAGAGATTTTGCTGGATCGATATCGCGTTCTTGCTCGTAGGGGCAATGGAGGCTTTGGCACCGTCTGTACCTGCTGGGATACTCGTTTGCAGAGGCGTGTAGCTATCAAACGTATGCCACTTTTAGGTGCTTCCGAGACGCCTGGCGTGCTTGCTTCTACTGTTGACGAGGCTCTTTCAGAGGCAAGAACTGCCTGTTTACTGGCGCACCCCAACATTGTGACCGTTCACGACTTTGAAATTGAAGGCGACTACGCCTACCTAGTCATGGAGTTTGTTGACGGCCTCAATCTGTCTGAGCTTCTAGCTCGCGTTGAAGGCGGTTATCTCACCTACGCTGAAGCTGCACACATGGTTTCTTCACTTGCAAAGGCGCTTCAGTATGCCCATGAAAATGGCGTGCTCCATCTGGACATTAAGCCAACAAACATCATGATTGACCGCCAAGGCACGGTAAAACTTGCCGACTTTGGTATGGCAACACTTGCCTCAGCTGCTGGTTATGGTGGCGCTCGAGGTGGCACGGTTGGCTATATGCCTCCTGAGCAGGTTGAAGGCATGCTTGTTGACGAGCGCGCTGATATTTTCTCGCTTGCTGTTGTTTTGAGGCAGGCACTAACAGGCACCAATGTATTTGCAGGTAGAACGGCTAAAGAGTCCCTTGACCGCATCTACAAGGGCCCAAAGATTTCTCTCCTTAAAGAGGATCCCGAGGTTCCGTTTGCTGTAGACGCCGCCCTAACACAGGCACTTTCTCCTGAACCATCGATGAGACAGGGAAGCGTCTTAGAATTTGCCCAAGATATTGTGGCTCCTCTTGGCAACGAAAAACAGGGCGAGAAAAGCCTCAAGGCCCTCGTAGAACAGTCAGAAGAAGAGGAAACCGAGACGTGGGACGTCAAGCATCTTCCGCTCTCAATCCGCTTCCCCTGGCTGCCCTCGGCTGCCGTGCGTGGCACAACCGCCTTGGTCACCGGCGTTCTTCTCGCCCAATTGTTTCAGCTCATTGCCCCAGAATCACTTACGTTTATTGTGGTGGGCTCTCTTGTGGGAGCTGCAGCTGCTGCTCTTTGGACGCCCTTAGGATCCGCGCTTGTCATCGCGTGCGCGGTGTACGCTTTGGCAAGCATTAGTCCTACCAGCACTTCATTCCCGTTTGCAACACTTGTAACCTTGGTGAGCGTTATCTGGTGGGCGTTTGCGGGAAGAGTCTCAAAATTCAGCAGCATTAACTGCCTCTTGGGCGCTTTGTTACCTGCTCCGGTTTCAGCTCCAGCACTAGTTTCTGCAACAATGAGGCCTCTTCCTGCAGCTTTAACAGGAGCCTTTAGCTTTCTCTTTGGAACACTGCTTATCAAAGGCATGTCTTTTGGCTTTGCTGCAACGCCTCTTGCCTATGACTACACCTCACTGGCCTCGGGCCTTCCGTTTTGGACTCGTTTGGGAGCATGCGCTCTATCTGCTCTTTTGGGATCGCTGATAAGCCAAAAAAGACGACGCGGATGGGCGGTTTTTGGACAAATTGTCTGCGCCTCATTGCTTTCAGGTGGCTTTATATGGGCAGCTTGGATGGAGAATCCCAATTTTTGGGTAGTTGAAAGTATAGTTTCTGTACTAATTACGTTATTCTTATGTGTACTTGTATGTATTGCAATTGTCCTGATAGGTCCACTTCAAGCGGATCAGGAAGGCGAGGAATTAGATGAGCTTTCTTAGTGACTTTGAAAACCGTATTGGTTCGGTCTTTGGTGCCGCACCTCAGGGATACGCAGAGCCTTTCTCTTTTAAGAAGCTTGCCAAACGCGCAGCTAAAGAGATGGAACGTGAGACGTATGAAATCGACGGTGTAGATACTGCGCCTGCCCTGTATACCGTTTTAGTTGCTCCTCAAGATGATTCACTGATGCGTCCTCTTTATGCTGATCTAACTGCAGAGGTTTCTGACTTTGTGGCTGCTCAGGCTCAGCAAAAAGATTATGTATTTGTAGGCCAGCCACTTGTTCGTTTTATGGTTGACCCTTCTTTGAAGCCTGGAAAATTTGCTGTCTTTGCAGAAAATGTTGACGGCAATACGCTTGACCAGCTGCGCAATGAAGAGCGCGCGTTCTTGGGCGGAAACTCCAGCGTTGGAGGAGCTGCAGCTCAAATGCCTCAGCAGCGCAATTCTCACGCCGCTGTTCAGCCAGAACCACAGCCAGAGCCAGACCCTCTGTCCGTGGTCCGTCCTGTTGCCGCAGAAAATGCAACTCCAGAGGTTTTAGGAGACCTTGCTGGTACAGACGCTGGTCTTGCGGTAATGCCACCAGATTTTGTTGAGGCTCAAGGCGCAATTCCTGTTGTTTCTGCAGCTGAGTCCACCCCTATGCCTGTTCTTCCTAGCTCAAACGGGCTTCCAGACCTTCCAGTTAACGGAGCTATCCCAACAGCGGCTCCTGTCCCTATGACACAGCGTCGTATCACGCCTTCCCTTGATGCGCAGCTCAATGGCATGGGTGGACGTCCTTCTCGCAATTTGCAAGGCACGCCACGTACAAACATGGACGCTACCTGCATTTTGATTGATCGACAGAGCGGTCGCTCGTATCGCGTTGAGGCTCCTCGCGCCATCATTGGTCGCGAGCGCTCTCAGGCAGACGTTGTTTTGCGCGACCCTAACGTTTCAAGACGTCACGCCGAGATGACCTATGACGGTCACGATTGGCACATTGCTGATTTGCACTCCACTAACGGAACGCTTGTCAACGATATCGACGTAGATGAGGTAATTCTGCGTGACGGAGACCTCATTACCATTGGTCTTATGGACCTTCAGTTCCGGGAGAACTAATGATTGATTTGATTCTCTTTGCAGGACGCGTTCTGCTTGTTGTCCTGCTGTACATCTTCCTGTTCTCAGTCATGCGCACAGGTATTGGCCTTGTCCGCGGACAGCGCAAAGACGGAGCTATTTGGTCCGTTGATGTCGAGAAGGGCGTCAAGTCCTTGCGTGGTCTGCACGTAGACATCTTGGGACCCGTTGTTATTGGACGCTCCCCTTCTTCTGACATTGTGATTGACGAACCCTACGTTTCTGCATCACATGCCCGCTTTACCATCCAGGGACCCGCTCTGGTGCTTGAAGACCTTGGTTCCACAAACGGAACTATGGTTAACGGTCACATCATCGAACAGCCTGTTACGCTTCGCGACACAGACGAAGTCCAGGTCGGCGATGTGATTATGCGTGTTGGACGTCGATAAGAGGCTCATGGTTTCTTCTGATACAACACATATCTCCGATACACCTGCACAAGAGCCCATCAGCGCTCCTGGTCGTTGCGAGCTGCCACTTGATGGCCGAGGCGACGCAGAAGCAGTTTCAGGTTCTAACACCTTTATTTCTTGGGGCGCCCGCTCTGACGTGGGATTAGTTCGCGAGCACAACGAGGACTCGTTCCTTTTGCGTACCCCTCTCTTTGCTATCTGTGACGGTATGGGTGGTCATGCTGCTGGAGAGGTAGCCAGCTCTATTGCCGTTAAGGTCATTGCTGAGCAGGCGCCAAGTACTGCAGACGATGTCCGTCTTGGTGCTGCAATTGAGGCCGCTAACCAGGAAGTTATTGACGCTCCTGCCAAGGGCATTGGCAAACCAGGCATGGGTTCTACCGCCTCAGCCGTTCTCATTGAAGGTAATCAGATGGCTGTTGCCCATGTTGGCGACTCTCGTATTTACCTGCTTCATCACGGAACTTTGGTCCGCATTACTCACGACCACAGCTACGTTGAGGAGCTCATTGATTCTGGCCAGATTACCGCTGATGAGGCGCGTACACACCCTTCTCGCTCGGTAGTTACGCGAGCTCTTGGCTCTGATCCAGACATGTACGCAGATCACTTCTCGCTTGAAGTATCTGATGGTGACCGCATTATCTTGTGCTCCGATGGCCTTTCTGGCATGGTGCCCGACGACGAGATTGAATCCATTGCTGTTTCTAACGTCACACCACAAAAGGCTGCTGATAACCTTGTTTCCGCAGCTCTTACCTATGGCGGATCTGACAATATCACCGTTATTGTCATCGATGTCTTAGACGACGGTATAGCCGATCAAACCAGACGACACCTTACTCGTGGCGTCATTGCAACGTTTATCTCGTTTCTTGCACTCTTTGCCGCCACTGTTGCCGTGTTCTTCCTGTTTGTAAGTAGCGAGTGGTACTTGGGAATTAACGGAACTACCGTTGGCGTTTATCGAGGTATTCCTACAACAATTGCTGGCATAAACATGTCTACGCTTGTTGAAACTACGTCGATTGAAATAAAAGATTTGCCTGATGCAGTTCAAGACTCTCTTGCAGACGGAATTCGCGTCAAGAACGAGGATGAAGCACATAGCACCGTCGAGAATTACCGCAAACAAATTGATGACGCCAACAACAAAGCGGTCAAAAAGAAAGAAGACGCTCAATCTGGCGGAACACCCACAACAGAAACAACAACATCAACAACAAGTTCGGGAGGTGAGTAGGAATGGAAAAAGCAGGTGGACTAAGGCGTAATACAGAGCTCTTCTTACTGTTTGTAGGAGCAATCCCCGTATTTCTCCTGTACGCCATGTACATGATTACTGCTCGCTCAACACTCAGCCTTGAGACAATGGCCGTTCCTATTGGCCTCTTTGCAGCATTTACCGTGGCTCACATTGCTATTAGGTTCCTTGCTCCCGCAGCAGACCCCGCTATTCTCCCTATTGTGTTTGTGCTCTCGGGAATTGGCATCACCATGGTCACCAGACTTGCACCAAATCTTGCAGTCAACCAGACCATTTGGCTCTTTATCTCTGTTGTTGTGATGATTGTGGTACTGGTGGTCATTAGAAATCTTGACGCGTTAGCACGCTACAAATACTCCATTGGTATTCTCGGCGTCATACTGCTTCTCCTGCCAATTGTTATTGGCCAGGACCGCTACGGTGCAAAACTCTGGATTTCTTTTGGCGCATTCACCTTCCAGCCTGGCGAGCTTGCAAAGATTGCCATTACGCTCTTCCTGGCATTTTATCTTGCACTGAACCGAGAAGCCCTATCGGTCTCCATGCGTTCTTTTGGACCTTTCCGCATTCCTCGCTTTAAAATGCTGCTCCCTCTGTTTGTCATGTGGGGCATCAGCCTGATTGTTGTTATTTTTGAACGCGACCTTGGTAGCGCTCTGCTCTTCTTCGTGTTCTTTGTCATCATGCTCTATGTAGCAACAGGTCGCGCAAGCTACGTTTTTGTCAGTATTGCGCTCTTAGCCATTGGCGGCGTGGTGCTTTATCACTTCTTCACTCACGTTCAGACTCGTGTCAACATTTGGCTTGACCCCTTCAAAGACCCCGCAGGAGACGGCTACCAAATTGTCCAGTCCCTCTATTCCATCGCAGATGGAGGCCTTGCTGGCACCGGAATTGATAAGGGAATGCCTACACTTATCCCTATTGTTGAGTCTGACTTTATTTTCTCGGCCATTGCAGAAGAGATGGGACTCTTTGGCGGAGCAGCAATTATTACCCTGTTCCTGCTGCTTACCGTGCGCGGCCTCGCAACAGCCGCTCGTGCAAAGTCCGATTCATCTGCTTTTGCGGCTGCTGGTCTTACCAGTGTTTTGGCGTTCCAAACCTTCCTTATTGTTGCAGGCGTTACTAAGCTCATGCCTCTAACCGGCGTTACCCTGCCCTTTATGAGTCAGGGCGGCAGCTCTCTTCTTTCCAGCTTTATCATTGTTGCCCTGCTACTCAGAGCGGGTGATGAGGGAACTGGTCGCGAGACTGAACTTGAGCCAAGTAAAAAAGTGCTTGATTCACAAAGACTTGAAATTTCTTCCGGTGGAGCTCACGCCTCTTCTGTCCTGCATGGCAGCCACATCCGTGGAGGCTTTGGTCTGCAGTCTGAAGAGTCTGGTGTTCTGGGACGTGTTGCTCTCGGAAAACGTCTGACCAATTTGGTTACCGTATTTACTCTCTTCTTCACCGTTCTTCTCGGCAATTTGACCTTCTTGATGGTGATTGACGCTCCTAGACTTCAGGCACTTCCTACCAACAACCACACCATTGCTAGGAGTGCATACGTTCAGCGCGGCGCCATCATGACTTCTGACGGCGTCACCCTGGCAGAGAGCGTCAAGCAAGACGACGGCACCTACGTGCGCAACTATCCACACGACGGCATGGCCTCTCACACCGTTGGCTACATCTCTACCCAGTACGGAACTGCAGGTATTGAGTCCTCCATGAACGAGACACTCACCGGCCATGCAGATCATTCTGACTGGAGAAGCGCTCTGTACTCGATGGCAGGCGTTAATACCGCTGGTTCAAGCGTTGTTTTGACCATCAATTCCCAGATGCAGGCTGTAGCAGAAGCTGCACTCCAGGGATATTCCGGCTCCATTGTTGTAATGGATCCAGCCACCGGAGCCGTGCTTGCAAAGGCTTCAAGCCCTTCATACACCCACGCTGAACTGGGAACTGTTATCGAGTCCGGTACCGGCAGTCAGCTTGTTGACAGGGCTACCCAGGCGCTCTACTCCCCTGGTTCGTCGTTTAAGACCATTACGCTTTCTGCTGGAATTGACACACATACCACCACGCTGGACACCACCTATTCAGCTCCAGGAACTATGGAGCTTGGCGGTGGAACCATCCACAACTACGCCAACGAGGACATGGGCACTATTCCTCTGCGTGAGGCATTTGCTCGCTCTTCTAACACGGCGTTGGCGCAGCTTGGCGTAGCACTTGGCGCAGACAACCTGGTCAACTATGCACGTGCCTTTGGTTATGGCACAGCGCTTGGCCAGGACTTCTCCACTACACCATCGTTGATGCCAAATCCTGCCGAGATGACTACCTGGGAGCTTGGATGGGCGGCTTGTGGCCTTCCTGTTGGAGAGCATGCAAGCCCTGCAGGTCCTCAGACCACCGTCATGCAAAACGCTGTTGTTGCGGCTGCAATTGCTAACGGCGGCGTGGTCATGAACCCTTACATCGTTGATCGCGTTCTCTCGCCAGAGGGAGCTGTTGTTTCTACAACGTCACCAAAATCACTTGGACAGGCAGTGTCTGCGGATACCGCTGCGCAGGTCCGAGAGGCAATGTTGGGCGTTGTTGAATCCGGCACTGGTATGGGAGCTCGCGTTCCGGGTGTCAAGATTGCAGGTAAAACAGGTACGGCAGACGTCGAGAACGGTAACTTTAACTCGTTCTTTATCGGTTTTGCGCCTTACGACCACCCAACCCTTGTTGTTTCTGTTGTCATCGAAGGCAACGGCGAGAACGTTTTAGGTTACGGTGCTCAAGTTGGCGGACGTGTTCTTGCGCAGTGCCTGAACATCCAGGCTTTGGGAGCTGCTTCGTAGCGCCTAAAACACCGCACGGTCTTCTCCCCAAGTAGTTGGGTGTGTTCTAAGATAGTAAGTGACGTGGCGAGAAAATCGCACGCTTGATAGGAGTTGAGTTATGCCAGGTAGAATGCTCGGTGGGCGTTACCAGGTTCAAGACAAAATTGGTACTGGTGGAATGGCCACCGTTTACCGCGGACAGGACCAGGTTCTTGGTCGTACTGTTGCCATCAAGATGATGCTGCCGCAGTACGCAAACGATCCTTCCTTTGCTGCCCGTTTTAAGCAGGAAGCTCAGGCTGCAGCAGCGCTCTCCAGTCCTTATATTGTCTCGGTCTATGACTGGGGCAAGGACGGCGAGTCCTACTACATTGTCATGGAGTATCTGCGCGGTACAGACCTTAAGAGCGGCATCCGCAAGCATGGAGCCCTTGATTCCCGTAAGGTCGCTCAGATTGGCTCTCAGATTGCTCAGGCGCTCTCTGTAGCACACCGTCACGACATCATTCACCGTGACATCAAACCACAGAACATCATGGTCCAGCCAGATGGCAACATCAAGGTCATGGACTTTGGCATTGCTCGTGCAAAGAACAGCAGCCTTACCACCGATAACTCTGTTCTTGGCACCGCTCACTACGTTTCTCCAGAGCAGAGTACGGGCAAGCCTTTGGGACCAACCACCGATATCTATTCCCTGGGCATTGTCATGTACGAGGCTGCAACTGGCCGCGTTCCTTTTGCTGGTGACGACGCTATCAGCGTTGCTATGAAGCAGGTCAACGAAGCTCCTCAGCCACCATCACTGATCAACCCCAACGTTGACCCTGCACTCGAGGCAATCATTCTTCGCTGTATGGAGAAAAATCCAGCTGACCGCTATCAGAGCGCTGACGAGCTTGCTCGCGCACTTCGCGATTTTATTGCCGGTCGTGCAACTATTCCAAGCAACACCACCGTGAGCCCTCGAATTGTGACGCCTCCTCAGCCAACTTCCAGGCTTGATCGTCGCGGCATCGACGGCTCCAACACCTACATGACCCGCGGTGGCGACACTGGTCGTCTAAACCGCGTCCATTCTCGCGAAGAGGCCGATGAGCTGGATAGGCGCGAGAATAAGCGTCACAAGCGCAACGTTATTCTCGGCGTTTTAGGCGCTTTAGTTGTCCTGGCTCTTGCGGGCTTTGCTATTGCACAGATGCTCGGCAACTCTTCCCAGCAGTATCTGGTTCCACAGTTTGTTGGTCAGACAAAAGACCAGGCAACTCAGGCGCTGAATGCTTCTGGCAGCCACTTTAAGCTGGGAACTGTTACAGAAAGCTATAGCGATTCTGCTCCTGAAGGCCAGGTCATTGACCAGACTCCAAGTGCTAACAGACAGGCTCCTGAGGGAACTGCTGTTAACCTTGTTGTTTCTAAGGGCGCTAAACCTGCCGCGGCAGTTAAGGTACCTGACCTTACTAATAAGAGTCCATCAGAGGCCGAGTCTGCTCTTGCTGCTGTTGGTCTCAAGGCAAGAAACGGCGATTCAGTTGATTCGGACGACGTGACCGTTGGTTATGTTGCAACGCAGGAACCAGCTGCAGGTAGCGACGCTAAAGCTGGCGACACCATCACCTATCACCTGTCTTCTGGCAAGGGTAAGGCAGACGTTCCAGACGTCACCGAGATGACTGCCGAGCGTGCATCTGATGTCCTGAAAGATGCAGGCTTCAAGGTAGATACTCAGCAGCAGCCTTCGTCGAGCGTTCCTGAGGGTCGCGTTATTTCCCAGTCTCCAGCTAACGGCAAGGCAGATAAGGGCTCTACCGTAACGATCGTTGTTTCGTCTGGTGCCCAAAGCGGATCTGTTCCAAGCGTTGTTGGCAAGGACTTTGAGACGGCTCAAACCACGCTTGAGAACGCCGGCTTCCAGGTCAATACCGTCTGGGTATACGACGACAACGTCGCAACCGGTAACGTAGTTGGACAGACACCATCAAGCGCCGCACCTGGTGCTACGATCACCATCCGCGTCTCCAGCGGACCTCGTCCATCGGCGTAAGCTGCGCGTGCACGGCGCGCTGTCGCGAACAGCGCAAAGCGCGCAATGAGCACAACCAGTACGTTCAAGCCCTGCAACCGAGTTCGGTTGCAGGGCTTTTTGCTACAGGAAAAATGGTTGAACACACCTATGACAGATAATCTGTCAAAAAGACGTATACATGACGCTGAAAATAGCTAAAACGTGCAGATTATCTTCATTTGATGTGTAATATGGCCTTGAATTCTCAAAGCAAGTGCAACGTTTGGTGATGGTAGACTTCCCAAGGGCA
>CAUUUQ010000022.1:0-20795 GCA_963548345.1 uncultured Atopobium sp.
TTTGCAACCTTACTGACTTTATCAACTGGTCAAACGCACCGCAAGGCATGTTCTTAGGAGAAATTATGTCGGCGGTGAAATAATGAACCTCGATGAATACACAGACAAACTCGCGGAGCTTGCTTCGGCAGATTTAACAAAAGACGATTTCTATTTCTTGAAAGATAGAAACGTGTACCTGTCTGGACCAATTACTGGCGTGAAAGGTTACAAATACCCCTTCATCTTCATGAAGAAAGTTCTGAGCAGGGTAAGTGATGGAATGGTGTTCAACCCAGCCACAGAAATACCTTCAGACTCTTCATACGAAGCTGCCATGGCCACGTGTCTACAGGCTCTATCGCTTAGGGTCCGAGACGGTGAAGACGAGCCCTATTATCCGATGTATGAGGTGATGGTCTTGTTACCTGGATGGGTGAAGAGTCACGGTGCACAGATTGAAAACCGCGTGGCAGAAGCTTGTGGTATTGAGGTCGTCGAAATGCCATCGAATAAAGCGTTCATAAAAGTTATGCCTTTTTATCGAGCGCTCGTGGATGTGGTGAACAACTATGGGAAATAAAGACGACCACAAAGACCTCCTGGAAGCTCTTAGTTGGATAGACCCTTCAGAGCTTGACTACCAACAGTGGGCGGACTGTGGCATGGCGCTTCATGAGTCAGGCTTTTCATGGCAGGACTGGGACGCGTGGAGCCGTATGGACATCTACCGCTACCACGAGGGCGAGTGTGAGCGTAAGTGGAAGAGCTTCGGTCGCTCACCTTCACGCGTGAAGAGTGGAACCATTATCGCGTTCGCGCGAGCTCGTGGATGGTCGCCAGGCGTGAAAAGCTACGCCATTGGATGGGACGACGAAATCATTGACCCGGGCGACGTTTCTGGCATTACACCAGACTGGGCGGACGAGGTCGACGTTGACGTCATGGACGGCGAGTGGGACCAAGCTAAAGACTTGACGGACTACTTGGCGGCAGTGTTCGAGGATTCCGACCGTGTGTGCTACGTCAATGAGGTCTATGAGAAAGACGGCCGATACATGCCAAAGCGTGGCCACTGGGACAGAAACGCAGGCGAGCTTCGAGAGGAGCTCGCCAAATGCGGCGGAGACTTGGGTAAGGTTCTAGGTGATTGGAACCCAGAAGCAGGCGCATGGATTTGCTTTAATCCGGTAGACGGAAAGGGACGCTCCAACCAGAACATTACAGAGTTTAGATATGCCCTCGTTGAGTCAGACACGCTTGAGGTTGAAAAGCAGCTTGGTATGATCCAGGCAATGAAGCTTCCATGTGTGGCCGTGGTATCAAGCGGCAACAAGAGCGTTCACGCTATCGTTCATATTGATGCGGGAAGCGATGAGAACCTGTACAGAAAGCGCGTGGAGAAGCTCTATCAGTTCTGTGCGCGCCGTAAATTCTCGCCGGACATGGCCAACAAGAACCCAAGTCGTCTCTCACGTATGCCAGGCATCACCCGCGGCAAAAACCGTCAGAGACTCTTGAAGCTCAACATTGGCTGCAAAGACTGGGATGAGTGGGAGAAGTGGGCGGACGAGTCGGAGGATGACCTTCCAGACGAAGCCGACTGTTCAGACTGGGACGAGCCGGTGGAGCTCAACGCTCCGCTTATTGGTGTTGAGGGCGCGGGACTTTTACGCCAGGGTCAGAAGATGATTCTCACAGGTGACTCCAAGATGGGTAAATCCTACGCGTTGATTGACTTAGCGGAAGCGGTCTGCACGGGTAGTACGTGGCTCGGTATGCCATGTATCAAAGGACGCATTTTATACGTAAATTTGGAGATTGAAGCGAATGAGTTTAGACAGCGCTTACACACGGTTTGGGATGCTCGCCACGGTGATAAGCAGCCTGGCGCGCTCGATGATTTAAAGACCAATTTTTATTCATGGAATTTGCGCGGTAAGGCTCGCCTTATGAAGGACTTAACGCCCCTTTTGATTCGCCGTGTTTTGACGCATGGTGAGAAGGGTTTTTTCACCATGGTCATCGTTGACCCGGTCTATAAGGTCAACGGCGGAGACGATAACGATTCTCGCATGGTGGCAGAGTTCACGAACGCCATCGACCGTATCACCGAGGAGTGCGGATGCGCTGTTGTTTATGCGCACCACCATCCAAAGGGTACCGCTGGCCAGAAGAAGGCAATGGACCGCATGAGCGGAAGCGGCGTTTATGCGCGTGATGCGGACTCTATGTGTGACTTTACACCGCTAGAGATTCCGGAGGAGTTTAGGCGTACACGCTTGAACGATTGTCCGGCGTACCGCGTATCCATGACCACGAGGAGCTTTCCTACGCCGCCAGAGCGCGACGTCATCTTCAAGTGGCCGAGGTTCTACGACGACCCAACGGGCATGCTCGCGAAGTTTGAGACGGAAGGAGCTGACCCATTCGCGAAGGGTCGCGAGAGTAAGCTGGCGAAGAATCACCGCATCCAGAAGGAAGCGGCGGAGCTGATGCAGGACGCTTATGACGCGGCAGTGGCGGATGGTTGCGCAGACGATAACGGATACGTCACCCAAGAGGATCTGCTCGAACGAATCGGCACGCGCATAGACCCAGAGGGGTACGAAGCGAAGCCGAATATTCGGAGCATTCAGAGGTGGGCGGACAGCGATTGGTGCGCCATCGAAAAGCGCAAAGTTGAGGTTGAGGGCTCACGAGGTCGCACTCGCATGATGACGATGTACATCGACGCAGTTAAAGAAGCAGAAAGCGGCTTTTTGAATGACCCAAATGAGTAGTTGCCACCAAAAACGGCGCACCGCTTATATAGGTATATAAGCCGATTTTGGTGGCAAGGGTGATTTTTTCGTATTCAATCCTTGGACAATACGCCACAGGCTAGGCAGTTGGCGCCAAGGGCGCGCGCCAACCGCCCTACGCTATGTGTTTCGCTACGCCTGTGTGCGTTTGCCGCAAGCTCTTGAACATTTCCGCGCGCGCCCGCGTAATTGGCGCGGTTCATTTTCTGAGATTCACGATTCACGATTCACGATTAGGAGATTGATTGATGTGGTTGACCCAAGAAGAAGCGCGCTCGGCCGTACATGGCACGCAGAGCCCGCAGAAAGCGCGAAAAGGCGCGTGTCGGCATTTCTGCCCATGAAGCCGCCGAGCGTGACGCATAACGCCCTTCTGGCGTACATCGTGGGCGGTGGTAAAGGAATGCACGCCGCCATCCGGAAGTCGGACGAACTGAAGACCGCGGAGGATCTGATTTGTGTGTGGCTGAAGTCGGTCACGAAGGTGTCGGAGAATTTCCAACCGCTCACCGGACCTTTGCGCTGCGTGGTGAAGTGGTGCTTCCCTGCGAGCGAGAAGCATCCCGATGGCACCCCCATGACGGAGAAGCCGGACATGTCGAACATGCTGAAGACGTTTGAGGACTGTCTGACCAGGTGTGGGATAATTGAAGATGACCGTTTTATCTGTAGCGAGAGTCTTGACAAAGGCTACGCTGACATCATGGGGATCTATTTCTCGGTCGAGGAATTATAGGAAAAGGCGAGGTAGTGGCATGACTGGACTGGAATGGTGGGAGAGTGTTAGGCAGGCCGCGAAAGACATCACAAGCGCGCGCAACAGGCTGAACGCCGTTAGAGAGCCTCTAAAGGCTTGTAGCGGAGCGGGCGCTAAGAATTCGACTTCTGACCCGACGGCACGTGTAAGCATAGCGGAGATTAGCGCACAGACGTTTCTAGGGGGTTTATTGGATGAATTGGAGGGCGTCATTCTTGACGGGTACTCCGCATGCAACACAATCGGCGAAGCGCTTGGCCAAGATGCGGCCCTCGTGATGCAGCTGTACTTCGTTGAAGGTTACACGTGGGCGGAGACGGCCAAGAGGGCGCACGTTTCTATGCGTCAAGCGTTTAAGCTGCGCGAACGTTCTTTGGAGTTTACAAACACGGTGGGTATTGCTAAGCTGTGTATAAAGCAAGAAGAATATTCATAAATCGTGCATAATCTTGCAGTTATATTCATATTAAAACGTGCTATCTTGATACCGTAGGAATGTACGAAAGTTAACAAAGCGACTCGGGCGCTCTCAGAAATGAGGGCGCTTTTTTGTTAGCTCAATATTCATTTTTATGCATAAGTGGAGAGGTTTATACAAATGGGCGTTTCATCATCAAGCAAAGAAAAACTCGAAGACTATGAAGCATTCGTTGAGAAGTTCAAGCCAAAGCTGACCACCGACGATTGCTTTACCCCCCCCCGCGGTGTATGACGCCGTGCTTGAGTGGGTGCGAGACAAGTACGATTTAGGCGACGCGCTAATCATCAGACCATTCCGCCCAGGCGGAGACTACCCAAGCGAGGAATATCCAGAGAGCTGCGTTGTTGTAGACAACCCGCCTTTCTCTATCCTGGCATCCATACGCCGATGGTATACAGAGCGCGGCATCAAGTATTTTCTGTTTGCGCCGTCTCTCACCATCTTCATGCGCGACATGATTGATTGCGCGGTATGTACGTTTGCAAACATTGAATACGCTAACGGCGCCAAGGTGCGCACCTCATTTGTTACGAACCTCGACACGGTCAACGCAGCAATCACCACGCCGGAGCTGAAGGACATCATCGAGGAAGCATGCAAGCAAGAAAACAAACAGCAACCGAAGCTCAACTATCCGAAGTGTGTCCTTATGGCCACGCGCCTGGGAAGACTATCCAGCAAAGGTGAAACGATAGAAATTCCCAAATCTGATACGTATTTCATTCGACAGCTTGAAAGCCAGAAGCCACTGCGAAAAGCGATGTATGGTGCTGGCTTTCTTTTGTCGAGCGATATGACGCGCAGGTTGGCACGAGCAGAGGCACGAGCAGAGGCACGAGCAGAGGCACGAGCAGAGGCACGAGTGGAAAAGTATGCATTCGACCTCTCCGAGCGTGAGTTGGAAATTATTAGGGAGCTAGATGGCAAAGCTGAACAATCCGAACGCGGCGAAGAACTTAACGCCTAACAGCAAGCGCACCAAAGCGGAGCTGAGCGAGATAGGAAAGAAGGGCGCCGCAAAGTCTAACGCGGTTCAGAAGCGCAGGCGTGAGATTCGCGAGACACTTCTAGATCTTCTCGCCATGCCGATGAAGCCAGGCAAGCTGTCCCAGGCATCTACTATCGCAGGGCTCACGGGTAAGAACGTGACCGCCAGCGAAGCCATGGCGCTTGCAATGCTCGCCCAGGCACTTGAAGGAGACGTCCGCGCGGCTGAGTTCGTCCGCGATTCTTCCGGACAGAAACCCGTGCAGCAGATGGAAGTATCCGCTAACGCCAAGGAAGCCAGCGCCGCGTTTAAGAGTTTGCTCGACGAGGTAGAGAGCGATGGAGACCAATAGAGCACTTGCGACGCTTATCGCCAAGCATCCGGTGCGCCTGGCGCATGAGCTTGGCTATGACCTTCTGCGCGAAGGACTCCACGACAGATGGATTCATGAGATGGTCTTTGGCCACGGCGACATGACGCTTCAGTCTCACCGTGGTTCATACAAGACGACATGCGTCGAGGTGGCGCTGTGGTTGATACTACTCATGCGCCCAGACTTGACCGTTGGATTCCAGCGCAAAGGCGAAAATGACGTCGCGGAAGTACTCGCGGCGGTTCGTCGCATGGTCGAGCATCCGCTCACGCAGGAGATTGCGCAGAGCATCTACAGCCAGCCACTGAAGCTGACCACGGCAAGCTCTACGGCAATCTCGACCAGTCTCGCGTGTAACGTCTCAGGCTCACCACAACTGACGGGCATCGGCATTGGCGGCTCGCTCACTGGTAAGCACTGGGACATCATTTTTACAGACGACATCGTCACACTGCGTGACCGCGTGAGCCGCGCCGAGCGTGAGCGCACAAAGCAGATTTACCGCGAACTGCAGAACGTTAAGAACCGTGGAGGGCGCATCATCAACACGGGAACCCCGTGGCACAAAGACGACGCGTTCACCATCATGCCACCCGCTGAGAAGTGGCCGTGGGACACCACAGGGCTCGTGAGTGTGGACGTTGCTACAGAGCTGAAGGCATCGATGACGCACTCACTCTTTGCGGCTAACTACGAACTGCGTCACGTGGCAGAGGAGGGCGTGGTCTTCGAGGGTGACTGTAAGACCTTCAAAGACGAGAGCCTTCTCTACGATGGCATCATGCATGTGGATGCGGCCTATGGTGGTTCAGACGGTACAGCAATCACGTGTATTAAATGGGTGGGCGATGAAGCTTACGTTCACGGCGAGCTGTACCGCGAGACGCACGTTGATAAGTGCATGGCGCGCATTTTGGAGCTACACCGCGAGCTGAGACTTGGCACAGTCTACATGGAGAAGAACGCGGATAAGGGGTACGTGGCCGACAAGCTCGACGGGTACGGGTTGCCTGTTCACACGTATTCAGAGACCGCCAACAAGTTCATCAAGATTGCGACGTATGGCAGGGGCACTTGGTCCAAGCTGTCCAGGCTTGAGAGTGTCCGCGAAGCTAGCGTCGATTACTGGAATGAAGTTATGGACTTCACCGAGGGAGCGGAGCACGATGATGCGCCTGACTCCCTCTCGTGCGCTATTCGCTTGCACGACAACGCGCCGACCATTCGACTATTTAGAGGAGGTATTTAGTGGATGCTGACGTTAAAGGAGCAAACGCTTCGACGTTTGAGCAAAGGGGCGGCTACCGCCTACCAAAGGACACACAGATGACCGCGGAGCTTCTCGGTAAGCTTTTGGTGGACTATCGCTCGAAGCAGGTTAACCGCTTGGCCAGCCTTCGCAAAGCATACGAAGGCGACCACGACATTCTGCACCAGAAAGAAAAGGCGGAATACAAGCCAGACAACAGGCTCGTGGCCAACTTCGCTAAGCAGATCGTGGACTCCATGGTCGGCTACTTCTTGGGCGTTCCTATCCGCACGATGGCAGACGATGAAGCATTTGCGGAGTATCTGGATGTGTGGAGCGCGGTCAACGATTCCGATGACCTAGACGCTGAGCTCTCCAAGCTCGCGGACATCTATGGCGCAGGCTACGAGCTGATGTGGCGCGACGAGGAAGCCTTCGCGCGCTCTTGTTCCGTGACACCCATGAACTGCTTTGTTGTTCGTGATGACACGGTAGAAAATGACATCATCTACGCGGTTCGTTTCTGGCTTGACGATAACCTCTTCGACAACAAGACCGACACGCTCCGCGGAACACTCTATGACCCCATGTTCGAGACGCCGTTTGTTATGGACGGCTCGAAGGTTATCTTCGGTGAGCCTGTCATTCACGGTTTTGACGATGTGCCTGTGGTTGAGTATGTAGACAATGAGGAGCGCCTGGGACTGTTCGAGGGCGTTATGTCACTCATTAACGCGTACAACAAGGCAATCTCCGAGAAGGCTAACGATGTCGAGTACTACGCCGACGCGTATCTGAAGATTATCGGTGCGCGCCTAGACGAGAAGACACTGCAAAGCTTGAGAGATTCGCGCATTATCAACCTGGACTCTAGAGACTCAGCCAACGTCACCGTTGAGTTTCTGTCTAAGCCTGACGCAGACGGCACGCAGGAAAACTTTATCGACCGCGTGGAGCGTCTTATCTTCGTTCTGTCGATGGTGTCAGACCTCTCAAGCGAGAAGTTCGATACCAGCTCCGGCATTGCTATCAAGTATCGTCTGCAGGCTATGAGCGATATCGCTGTAGTAAAGCAGAGGAAGTTCCGTCGTTCACTCTCTAGGCGCTGGAAGCTCCTGTGTAATTACGCAGGAAACACACGCCTGGACGCTAAGGCATGGACCACTGTCCGCGCTACCTTCACGCGCAACCTGCCATCGAATCTGCTTGAAGAGTCTCAGATTGCGGGCAACCTCTCCGGTATTACGTCCGAGGAGACGCAGCTGTCTGTTCTGTCGTGTGTTGACTCGCCACAGGCTGAGATGCAGCGCATGGCCGATGAACGCGCCGAGCAGGCCGCACAGATGGTCCCAGACCGTACAGACGGGGGGCGAGTGATGGAGGTCTGAAGTCGCTCAACGGAGCACAGACCCAATCACTTCTTTCTGTTATTGCACAATACGCCGCGGGAAGCCTATCAGAAGCTCAGGCGATAAGCGTTATTAGTGCGTCTATTGGAGTAGATCATGACAAGGCACGCTCGATTCTTTTGGGCGATGATGCTATGCCGGAAATTATTAAGTAAGGAGCAACATGGACTCGTATTGGCACCAGCGCCAAACGCTCGCTGACGCAGCGATGGAGAAAGACGAACGCGCTCTGTCTCTACGCGTCCATAACGCTTACGAGAGTGAGCTTCGCCGCTTGAACCGCGAGATTGCTGAGTACTATCAGCGCTATGGCGAGAATGGCGTCCTGGAGTATCGCCGTCTCATGGAGACGATGGACCCTAAAGACCGCGAGCTTCTTATTCGTGACTGTGACGAGTTTTTGCGCCAGCACCCGGATATGCAGTCCATTGTGGATGTGCGTAAGAGCATCTACCAACTGAATAGGCTCGAAGGCTTACAGGCGTCCGCACGCTTGCACCTCTACCAAGCCACAGGAGACGTGGTTCAGCGCATTGACAACCACATCGTGCGTCAGTCTTTGCGCGGTGCGAACACAGCGGCTGAAGCGATGGGATTTGGTCGGTCGTTCTACAGTATGGACTCTGACGCGGTTCGCCGATTTGTCGATACCGTGTGGACGGGTAACACGTCATACTCTCAGCGCATCTGGGACAACACGGAGACTCTCGCGTCTTACGTGGCGCAGGATATGTCGAAGGCACTCGCCCGCGGTGATTCGTATCAGCGTATCGCGAAGGCTCTCGAGAAGCGCTTTGTAGACGTTCCGCAGTCATCGCTTATGCGCCTGGTCTACACCGAAGGCACTTACGTCTCACGCATGGCGCAGGTTGAGGAGTTGAAGCGTGAAGGCTTTGATTCGTACACCATCGAGGTGGTGCATGACGAGCGCGCCTGTGAAGAGTGCGAAGGCGTGAATGGATCTACGTTTAGGTTCGAGGATATGCAAGTGGGCGTGAACTTCCCGCCACTCCATCCATATTGCAGGTGCCAGATCGCGCCAGCCGTGGACGATTGGGACGCATGGCAACAGAAGCAGGAGGAACTTGGCCAAAGGGACAAGACTCCCGAGCAGATGGAGAAAGCAAAGGAAAACACCATGCTCCGGTTGGGCTCAAAGGACGACAAAAGAGCCAAGGAAGAACGGATTAAGGCTTATACAGATCGGATAAGAGATCTTGATAGCAAGATTGCGGAAGCGGCTAAGAAGGGTCAGAACGGACTTGACAGACTCCTCAGTCAAATATCCCCAGACGAAGGCATGATAACGACACAGATTGGCGCAAAATTCGACGGAAAAGAACTGAATGTGGCGATTAGGCTTGCAAACATGGGGTCAGATGTTTCTTTTATCAAGGCGTCCAGTAAACCTGGCTCCCACACACCGGATATGTTGAAAGACGGTGTTCCTGTTGAGATTAAGCGCGTGGAATCATCATCGGTCAAACGACTGTTCAAAAAGATGTGGGAAGCTTCCGCGCAAAGCCGGGACATCGTCATAGATTTGTCTCTTGAGACTATCAGCGAGGAAGATGCTGAAAAAACTGCTAGGGAGTTCTTGAAAACACCACTATCCCGATATCAAAGAAACTATGAGAAAAAATATAGTACTGGTAATAGGAATTATGAAAAGCAGATAAGGGCTGATTCTATAACGCTTATATTGCACGACAAGGTTATAACGGTAAAGCAATAAAAAAAGAACCCTGCTCGGCCCCGGACATTAACCGAGGTGGCGCGGGTTCTTTAAGCAGAATATACCATAATTCCGAACTCTATGCAACGATTGGTGATGAGAATATGGCGCGAGTAGTGATCTATATGGCCGAGTGGTGCAGCATCTGCCGCGGAACTATCAAGCGTATAGTACCGGCTTTATCCGAAGAGGATATTGAGTACGAGATTATCGACGTGGATAGCTCACCAAGGTCCAAGGACGCGAAGAGCATCACTCACCTTCCGACGGTGTGTGTTGTGGACGCAGGGGAGCGCGAGCTCATGCGTTGCCGAGGATGTCCCACAGACGAGGTACTAGAGAAAATTATTGAACTGTGTATTGAAAGCGACTAGACGGTCGCTTTTTTAATGCATCGACCAAGCTTTGATGTCGCTAAAAGCTAAGGAGAAAAGGCACGCCGACGCGCCTTGGAGCGCCGGGGATTAGGAGAAAAAAACAATGGGTGCAGAAACTAACGCAGGAACAACCACAGAGGCCGCAGAGGAGACTAAGCAAGCTCAAGCTCCTGTAGTGGACGGCGAAGGCGCTAACAAGAACGCGGCCACCACACAGACCGAGCCAAAGCAGGACAACAAGCAGCAGCCAAAGTACACGGACGCTGATGTTGACGAGATCGTCTCCAAGCGTCTTGCGAAGTGGGAGAAGCAGCAAGCCGCAAAGGTCGAAGAAGCTGCAAAGCTGGCCGAGATGAATGCTCAGCAAAAGGCAGAGTACGAACGTGACAAGGTTCAGAAGGAGCTTGACGAGTACAAGCGTCGCGACACAGTAAACGCGATGGTGGCTGAGTCTCGTCGTCAACTCTCTGAGCAAGGTATCGCGGTCAGTGATGACATTCTCGCGCGTTTAGTGGGTGAGACTGCGGAGGAAACAAAGGCGTCCGTTGACGCTTTCTCAGCGGCTTTCACGGCGGCCGTAGAAGATGCCGTGAAAAAACAGCTCGCGGGCAAAGCTCCTGCGGCGGGTGTGGCCACTAAGACGATGACCAAAGAAGAGATCTTGGCCATCAAGGACCCAATCGCTCGCCAGGCAGCTATCCGCGACAACATCGGATTATTTGTTTAACACTAAGAAAGGTGGCTTATTATGCCAGCAGAAACAGGACTTACTGTAAAGACCGACATCGCTCCTGAGATTTCTATTGATTACGTCAACCGATTCTCCCAGGGCATTCAGGAGCTTCAGAAGGCTCTCGGTATTACCAACCTTATCCCAGTACCACAGGGCGGCACCATCAAGACCTATAAGTTCGTGAAGGACGTTAAGAATGGCGTAGTTGCTGAGGGTGACACCATTCCAGCGTCTAACATCAAGCGTCAGCTTGACCAGACCATCGAGCTTCCTCTTAAAAAGTATCGTCGTGTAACCTCTGCCGAAGCTATCCAGCTTCGTGGCCGCGACCGCGCAATCAATGAAGCCGACGCTCAGCTTATCGGCACCATCCAGAACGGCATTCGTAGCGATCTGATTGCAAGTGTCGCAACCACCACAGCTGCAGCAAAGAACGGCAAGACCCTTCAGGCAGCTATGGCCAACCTCTGGGCAACTCTGACCGCTAAGTTCGAGGGCTACGATGGATTTGACACTGACGCAGCTAACCCATTCGTCTTCTTCGTCAATCCTCTTGATGTGGCTGACTACCTCGGCACTGCAACCGTTACCACCCAGAACGCTGCAGGCATTACTTACCTCAAGGACTTCCTTGGCCTGGGTACCGCAATCACCTCTTCCGCAGTTAGGGCAGGTACTCTCTTTGGTACTGCAGCTATGAACCTCAACCTGGCATATATCCCAGCAAATGGTTCTGACCTTGCCTCCACCTTCGGCCTTACCTCCGACAAGACCGGTTTCGTTGGTATCACCCACAGCATCGACACCAAGACCGCAACCTGCGACACCTTGGTTGTGTCTGGCGTTAAGATCTTCCCGGAGATTACCGACGGCGTTATCAAGGCTGAGATTAAGGCTGTCTAACCCATAGGTAAGGAGGTGAGCGTATGAGCGTATTAGATCGTGTCAAGACGCGACTCGAAGCGGTCGAGGATAAGCCGAGCGATAAGTGGCTCGAAGAGGTCACGCATACGCTCACGGACCGCATCTGTTTGCGCGTTGGTGTATCTACGCTACCCACCACAGCTGAGTCTCTTGTGGTCGATGCGACCATCAAGGCGGTGAATCGCCGATTTGATGAAGGCATTACACAGGAGGCGGAGGGACAGGGCGGAACCTTGTCCCTCCAGTTTGTGGACGACCTACTCGCGGAATACGCCGCGGAGCTTTCCGCCTTGGCTGAGATTGCTAGAGCGGACAATACAGCCGCTCTGCAGTTCCCAAAGGTGAGATTCGTATGAGGTGGCGGATGTGCGAGTTGATTGAGTTCGCGGACACCGACGCGCGTGACAAACTAGGCAATCGCGTGCTCTCGCGCCGGGTGCTAACAACCACCCGCGCGAGGGTGTGCCCCGCGTCCCTTGTAGAGACGCAAAACGAAGGCAACGACTACGCGGCGTGTGATTTGACGCTTATCACGACAGTTCCCGCCGAGCTTGCCATCCGTGCGTCTCTTGTGCGCTTTCCCGTGATTGACGCTGGCGACGTCTTCGAGGTCATCCATGTAAGTGACTTCGGACGCCGCCGCGTTCTATCGTTGAAGAAGCTAAAGGGTGATGCGTATGCCTAGTGTTCGCCTGGAGTTTGACGATGGTGGACTTGGCGATGCACTGAAAGAGCTTGCGAACATCAAGCCTGAGATTGTTATGAAGCGCACCGTGAATGAGATAGCCGAAGACCTACGCGCAACCACACCGAGAGATACTGGCGAGTTGATTGGATCTATTCGCCAAAGTGTCAAAGGTGGCGAAGGGGAGATTGGCTACACGGGCGAGTACGCGCCACATGTTGAGTATGGTCACCGCCAAAACGTTGGCCAGTACGTTCCGAAGCTTGGCAAGCGCCTAAAGGCTCCATTTGTGGAAGGCCAGCACTTCTTTGCTACGGAGATCAAGGCGGCACGCGCTGTTCTAAAGAAGCGGTGCGGTGAGTATCTAAGGAGTAAAGGCTTATGAGGCAAGCACTAAGGCGACTCCCGCTTGACGACTTTGTCGCAGCGGTTGTGGCACGTGTCAAAGAAGGCACGGGCATTAAGTGTGTGACCGACGCGAATAAAGAACCCTCTCCTCTTTATTCCGTCGGCGCACTCTCAGTTCGTCCGGACAAAACTAAAACAATGTGGCTGGATGTTTACACCATCGAGCTTCACGCAATCTCTAAGCCGTCTAAGACGCGCGAAGAGATATTCAAGATGGTGACGGCTCTAGAAGAAGCCATGAGCCAGCCAATTAGTTTGGATTGTCCGTTCAAGGTCATCCGTCAAACGGATAACGGTCTAAACACAATCAAGCGAGACGAGACAGGCGAGTGGCACGCGGTTGTGCCGTTTGAGGTGGTCGTCTCCTATGGTCTGATTATTAAGTAGAAAGGGGCATTACTATGCCAGATTCAACTGCATTCGATAGTGGTGCATATTGTGACGTCTCCGCCGGTGGCGTGAACGCTGTAAATGGCGCAGAGGTCTTGCTTGGCGTATTCAGCGCTGATGGATCTAAACTTCTCGCAATCGCTGGCGAGAAGTCTCACAAGGTATCGCTTTCCGCTGATACTACGAGCGTCTCCACAAAGTCTTCTCGCGGTGCTTGGAAGGTTAACCGCGCATCTACCCGTTCTTTCGAGGTCTCTATCGATACGGTGGCCGTCAAGGACGCTGAGAGCGATAAACTGTTCCGCCAGGCACTCGCCGACGGCACTATTTTGTGTGTCAAGGAGTTCCTGGACAACACCGACTTCACGCCAATCGGTGGCGGCGCTGTCATCGTTACTAAGTACGAGGCAGACTCGCCAACTGATGACGTCCGCACCGCGTCTGTGTCTCTCACAGGCACAGGCAAGTGGACGTGGTTTGACATTGACGCAGCCGCCAAGGCTAAGGCAATTACCAAGCCAACAGGACGATAAGCGTCCACAAACACAACTCACGGGGTAGCTTCGGCTGCCCCTTTTTTATTAGTTAAGGAGTAAGAAATGGCAGATTTTACCTTCGAGGTTGACGGTACTACATACGAGCTTCTCTACGCGGAGAAGCGTGTTGAGATGGCCGAGAGTGCGATTGGTAACAAGAGCATCATCTCCGTGTTCACCGCTCAGCCAACTCTACGCGAGACTAAGACCATCTTTGCGTATGGCATCCGTGAAAGTGGTCAG
This sequence comes from uncultured Atopobium sp., assembly GCA_963548345.1. Lineage (GTDB taxonomy): Bacteria > Actinomycetota > Coriobacteriia > Coriobacteriales > Atopobiaceae > Lancefieldella. Next base: position 14,072 of record CAUUUQ010000022.1, read on the forward strand.
AGTGCATGGGTTAACCCAACACAGGCCATCGAGCTTGCTGGAAAGTACCTACAGGAGCATGGCTACGCTCAGATGATTGAAGCCGTAAGTGACTCACTCATGAAAGACTGCGGTTTTTTATTCCGATAGATCTGGTGAGCCCGCGCTGGGTCAGACCATCCACAACAACACAACAAGCCAACCAACCACAAGAGGCACCACAGAAGCCACTGACAGGCTATGAGCGTGGCGCAATGTGGGCGTGGGCGGCTGTTCGCTTTGGGTGGACGCCAGACGAGTTTGACAGGCTCACAGCGGCTCAGATTGTTCTTCTTCAAGTGGCTGAGCATGACCGTGTCGCATATGACCAGATGCTTCTCAACGAAGCAATAGCCACCGCACTCGCCAACGGCTACAAGAAGAAAAGCGAAGAGCCTGAGCTTTTGTGGGTTGAAGCAAACAAGCCGGACAGAAAGACCATGAGCGCAAAAGAAGCGCGCGACAAAATGGCCGCGCTTGAGAAGGCTCTATCGAATCAACAGAAATAAACATGAGAGGAGGTATATATGGCAAGTGATTATACTCTCTCCGCTAAATTAACCGTTAATGCCGACGGCTTCATTGATGGCGTAAACAAAGCACAGTCTTCACTCAGCCAGATCCAGAACAAGGCGCAGGAAGTATCGCGCTCTATGGATCACAGCATGGGCGATGCGTCTGGCAGCGTGCAGTCATCGTTTGCCGAGCTTAGGTCGCGTGCTCAGAACATCTTCAACGGCATCGCGACAAGCGCGAGAAACGGACTGACCAACGCCTGGAACGCCGTGCGTACCAACACGCAGCAGATTACGAGCTCACTGATTGGCGTAGGCCAGGCGGGAATTGCTGCGGTTGCTGGTATGGCCATCCAGGGCGGCATCGACCGCGCGCTGAACATTGATAATGCACGAAAGAAGCTCGCTGGCTTTGGCCATGACGCCCAGGATATCGAATCCATCATGGACTCGGCCACTCAATCAGTACGTGGCACGGCGTTTGGCCTGGGCGATGCAGCAACGGCCGCGGCGACGCTTTCCGCAGCTGGTATTAAGTCCGGCGAGGATATGACCAACACACTGAAGTCTGTTGCAAACGTTGCGGCAGCATCTGGTCGAGCGTTTAACGATATCGGCGTCATCTTCTCATCCGTTGCATCGCGCGGCAAGCTGATGGGCGACGACATGCTGCAGCTTTCAAGCTCAGGCGTGCCGGTTCTGCAGCTTCTGGGTGAGTATCTTGGCAAGACTTCCACGGAAGTCTCCGAGATGGTCTCCAAGGGTCAGATTGACTTCCATACATTCTCAGAAGCTATGCGCATCGGTCTAGGCGAAGCGGCTCTGTCATCTGGTAACACACTGGCTGGCTCATTCGCTAACGTTCGCGCTGCACTGTCACGCTTGACCGCGCCAATCTTCACACAGGCTATTCAAGTGTTGGTTGATGCGTTCAAACAAGCGGCACCGGCTATTGACGCTCTAGGTAAACAGCTCGGCAACATTCCGACGTTCGTGGCGCCTATCGCCGCGGCATTTTCAGCCATGGCGCTCAGCGGACTTGCTCCGGTTATCGCCAATATTCCAGTGCTTGGTAGTATGCTCGGACCTTTGTCTGGTTTGCTCGGTGCGTTGGGTGGCCCAGTTGGAATCGCCATCGCTGCGTTTGCTGGACTGGTCGCAGTGTCTCCACCACTACAAGAAGCACTCGGCAATCTTATGGGTGCGCTTGGTGAGCTTGGCAACGCGCTAGGGCCAATCTTCGGAGCTGCAATAGACGCCATCGTTCCAGTGCTCAACTCAATCGTTGATGTGTTGGGTGGAGTGTTCGCGGCTGTTGTTAACGGCGCGGCGGATCTAATTAGGATGCTCGCGGGCGCAATCACGGAGCTGTCTACTGGCGGAGGATTTGACGCTTGGCTTCAGTCTATGCAGCCAGTGGCCGACTTCGTTATGAGCATCCTGCAGCCTGCACTTGACGGACTAAGCACGGGCGCGGGTCTTATCGTTGAAGCATTTAGCGGGTTTGGCGAAGCTGTTGGCGGAGCGTTTGAGACGCTATCGCCATACATTGAAACGGCACGAGATGCCATTTCCCAGTTTGCTGCAGCTTGTCAGCCACTTGTTGACACAGTCCTGCAGAACTTGGGCGTGGCACTTACAACAATCGCCACGATTGTGTCGGTGGTATTTGGTGCGGCGTTTGAGGTTGTGGGCGGCATTGTCATGACGGTTATGGGTACTATCTCTGGAATTATTCAGACCACGGTTGGCGTAATTCAAACGGTTATCGGCGTGTTTGTTGGTATCTTTACAGGCAACTGGCAGACGGCCGCCAATGGTGCGCAGACAGTGTTCCAGGGCATGAGTACAACCGTCACGAGCATCGCAAACGGTCTCTCATCTGCTTTATCCGCAATTGTTAACGGAATCTCAAGCATCTTCTCTAGTGTGTTTAATGGCATCTCGACCATTGTCGGCAATACCTTCCACGGTATCTCGAGCACGATTGGCAACGTCATGGGCGACGCCAAGAACACCGTATCTGGAGCCCTGGACGCCATTGCGGGATTCTTTAGAAATCTTAGAATTCCGCAGTTCCATATTCCTGTCCCAGAGCTGCATATCAGTGGCGGATTCTCGCTTGTTCCTCCATCGGTGCCGCATGTCAGTCTTTCTTGGCACGCAAAAGGCGCTGTTTTCAGCGAGCCTTATGTTTTCCCAGGACCCGGTGGCCTGCATGGTATTGGAGAAGCAGGACCCGAAGCAGTCGCACCAATCAGCACACTCACAGGCTACATCAGTGACGCCGTGAACAACTCTAAGAGTGACGACGAGCTGATTAGCGAGATTGCTGGACTGCGTGAAGATGTGCGCAATATGCGCGTTGTGATGGATGGCCAGACGGTCGGTTCAATCGTCTCGCCGTATGTAGATTCAAACCTCGGAGAATATAAGGTGGTGGCGAACAGATGACGGAACTAACAGACACGTACGAGGTTGTTGTGGATGGAGTACCTCTCTGCGCCACCTACCGCATGGCGGTCACGAACTACGCAGACAAGCCACCAGCCACGAAAACGTCTACGGTGTCTATCCCTGGGCGTGATGGCGTGCTGGACTTGTCTGAGTGGTTGACAGGCGCGCCTGTGTTTGACAAGCGGACAATCACCATCACACTCTCACCGCTTGATACACACGACTGGTCAAGCGTTGAAACAACACTGACCGCGCTGCGTAACATGCTCCACGGTAGGCGCTTAGAGTTCACTCTGTCCTGGGACGAGGGTTATACGTACACAGGACGCTTCGAGGTCACCTCCCAGACGCTCTACGACGAGACAGCGGCCATCAAGCTAACGATTACCGCAGATCCATACAAGTCGCGCGGTGTTATGCACTACGAGCTCGACGGTGAGCTTGGTAAGACTTACATCATCGACGGCCCCGCCCATGTGGTTGTTCCGACCATCACATGCCAAACGCGTGCCTTGGTCAACATCAACGGGCGAACCGTTGACCTTCAGCCGGGTGTGTGGATAAACCGCGACTTGGAGCTTCACAACGGAAAGAACCGCGTAACCGTGAACACTACTCCAGACTACGGAACGGCAATCTGGCGCGATTATGCGGGGCTCACGTGGGAGCAACTCGACGGCACAAGCCTTGCCTACATTGGACGCGCTGGAAAGAACAGGCTCAAGGGTCTGAAGTGGTCCAGCCTTGCCGGTAAGAAGTGGCAGGACATGCGCGGAACGTGGCGTGAGCATGCGTACGTCGATGACGCAGAGACACACAACAACACAACAGTTATGCTCGACTTCGATTGGAAGGACATTTAATGAGCACAAAGACTCCAAGGCTGGGTCTCACGAAGCCTGACGTCACGGACGAGACTGTTCAGACTATTAAGGACTTGGCTAAGAACTTCGACCTCCTGGACGCTATGTTCCCAGTAGGCGCAATCTACCAAAGCACCAAACCAACTGACCCATCAACGTTCCTTGGCGGCACATGGCAGGCGCTAAACGGTGTATTCCTGTTAGCACAGTCACAGAAGTTTCCTGCTGGCTCTACAGGCGGCGAGGATACTCACACGCTAACCATTAACGAGATGCCATCACACAGCCATGACACTAGCATGCACTACGGCACCGATAACGGCGGCGGTAGTCAGTGGACTGCACGCTCGGCGGACACCTACACCAATTACCGCTTCCAGGTTGACGCGGTTGGTGGAGGTCAGCCACATAACAACATGCCTCCATATCGTGCGGTGTATATGTGGGAGAGGGTGGCTTAAATGTACATCTTGAAGTATGCAGGTAGTGTGCTTCATGACCCACGAACAAACGCTCAAATCTCAGCAGGTACCTTAAAGGAAGAGTCGGGGCAGTCTCCGACTCTTTCTTTTACCGTGCAGCCAACACACCCACTCTGGCGCGCGTTCAACCGTGAATCGGTCATGAACACCGAGCGCGAGATTGAGCTCACGGAGCACGAGACACAGAAGATTCTTTTTCGTGGTCGAATCCGTAAAGTATCGATGTCCATGAACGGATCTATTGACGTTACCTGTGAGGGCGCTATGGCGTACTTGAACGACACCACAGTTCGTCCATATAAGACGTATGACACTGACGAGATTGACTGCGAGATTAACGCCCCCGCTAAAGCTGGCGAGCTGTTCGAGTGGTTCATTGAGCAGCACAACTCGCGTGTGTCTAACCGATGCGAGAAGTTCAAGGTAGGCATTAACGCTGGCGTTAACTTTGGCGCGCTTCAGCGTGGTACAGGAACACGCCCAACCACACTAAAGGAGATGCGCGAGAAGCTTACGAAGCTCTGCGGTGGGTATTTTCGTGTTCGCTATGTGGGCGAGGATAACTACCTCGATTGGTTGACTGCAGACGGTTCAAGCGAAGCTGCGCAGTCTGTAGAACTTGGCCAGAACCTTCTTGATCTAAACACCGGCGCGGACGGTAAAGACATCTTCACCGCCATCGTTCCTGTGGGAAAGACCGGCGAAGGTGAAGACGAGAAAGACGTAACCATCGATGACGAGCACGCCTACGTTGGCGGTGGCTATGACATTGTCGGAGATGCGGTTGTCGATACTGCAATGGCTGAGCGTTACGGCGTTATAGAAAAGCTGATGGAGTATGACCATCTGAGCCAACCACAAGCTCTCGCGGACAAAGCAGTGGCCGACCTTGCAGCGGGTAGGCTTTCCGATTCCATCACGGTGAGTGCCACGGACTTGCACTACGCAGATGCGACCGTTCAACAGATTGATTGCTTGCAGCGTGTCCAGGTCACCAGCGAACCGCACGGCATCGACCGCATGATGCTCTGTGTCGGTCGAACGATTAACCTCGTTGATCCAAAGGCCACGCGATACAGTTTCGGCGCAATCGAAGGCACACTGACCAAGAGCGGAACAACGTCCCAGGAACGCACGCAGGAAGCAACTGACAAGCGTTTGACCGCCCTTGCATCAACCACACGCAAAACGGTAGAAGACACTCACAAGACCACGGTCAAGGTTGCGGCCGTTGAGGAGAAGGCGGTGGCGGTCGAGAGGAAGGCTGACGCAGCCACAGAGAAGATTGCTGACGTAGCAACCACAGCAACGGCAACGGCTGAGAAGGTTGAGACTGTAGCGGCTAAAGCTGAGAAAGCAGCAGAGGAAGTGAGCCACGTAGCCACAGACGCAAAGAACGCCAATACAGCAGCAAAGGAGGCGAAGACAATGGCAACGGAAGCAAGTAATAAGGCAGAAGAAGTTAAAGCAACAGTTGATAGCCTGTCAAATGCCTTCTCGCATGATGCACGCGGTGCGTATGTTGGCGATAAAGATGGCGTTCACACAACCATCGACAGCCACGGAATGAAGCTGTTGAAAGGCTCGGAGGAGCTTGCGAAGTTTGAACAGAGTGCAGTATCGCTTGGCGGCGGTGTGTTCAACATTGTTGATGGATACAACTATGGCAAAGACGATACTAAAGTGACCGCGGTATTTGCAAACCACTTGTTATTCAACTCAGGCGGTGGTTTTCTCGTTAATGCTCCTGTTATTAGGCTTGAAGTACAAGATAGACAGAACGGAAGAACAGCTAAAGGTATTGGTCTGAACCACGCGGGATTTGTCTCCATGGACAGAACCCGTCAACGTGAAGAACTTATAACGTTTGAAGATTTAGCCAAGCTTATCAAGTTCACAGGCTGGACTACCTTACAGGACGACGGCGTTTGTCGTGTCCGTTATTGCATTCGTGGCGGAATGATGTATCTCGACTGTTACCTTGCTGCTGGTTATTCAACTCGTGCCACCACAGCACAAATGCCAGACAATCTCTTGCCGGCCATTGAAGGTTACTACCCTCTAGGTACTCAGACGGGTAACAACACTGCCAAAATTTGGATTGGCGCAGCGGGTGGCGGAGACGGGCACATCTACTTCTATAACTGGTCTAGCGGTTATGCGACAGGAATTATTCCGTTGCTTCCTAAGAGTCTCGAATAGGGGTGGGTGACAGAATGAACCCACTAACATTCGAGCAGATTGTGGCAGCGGTATCGTTTCTCGGCATGGTGCTAACGCTCATTAACGGCGCTAAGGCAATGAACCGTGCAAGCCAGGAAGACGCGATGCGTTTGGTGCGCATCGAAGAAGGCGTGAAGCAGCTCAAGAGTGACTTGGATGACACGCA
>CAUUUQ010000023.1:0-20358 GCA_963548345.1 uncultured Atopobium sp.
CCGTGGTGTTTGTGCCGTCAAGAGTATTATTTGATTGCATTTTTGTCCTTCTCCAACTCTTCTAAGCTATCTGCGGTATCTTAGAAGAAATACGTTTACTAGAGTTTACCCTATGGGAGACTTATCTGAAGGAGCGGAAATGACACGTGAAGAGCTAAAAAAGCTTCATGTAGCAGTTGTTTCAGGTGGCTGGTCAGACGAGCATGAGATTGCCATGGAGTCTGGCAAGCAGTGTGCAGCAGCACTCAAAGAAGCTGGCTTTACCAGTGTTGACCTGCTTGATGTTGCAGAAAAAGACTTTGTAGTTACCCTTGCTCAGGGTGGTTATGATGTCGTATACGTTGCTATGCACGGTCGTTTTGGCGAGGATGGCTGCATCCAGGGTCTTCTCGAGATTCTGCACATTCCTTACACGTTTTCTGGCGTTCTTGCGTCTGCTATGGGAACTGAAAAAGAGCTGTCAAAGCTTATGTATAGGCAGGCAGGAGTTCCAACGCCTAAGGGAATTGACGTTCCTGCAGGTACCGTCTTTACAGATGAGCAGGTAGACAAGCTTATCGAGGACCTCGGCCTCCCTATGTTTGTAAAGCCTTCTGGCAACGGTTCAAGTTATGGCGTCACACGCGTCACTTCGCGAGAAGAGCTTCCCGCTGCACTAGAACTTGCCGGTGAACAGGGTGAGCGCATTCTGATTGAAGAGAGCATAGCGGGAACAGAGATCACCGTTCCTGTTATTGGCAACGAGAATCCAACCGCCCTACCAATCGTTGAGATTGTTACTGGCGATGAGTTCTACAGCATTAAGACAAAATATGAGCCCGCATCCATGCACCACGTAATTCCTGCTCGTCTTGAGCCTGCGGTGTACGCACGCGCTCAGGAGCTGGCAATTAAGGCTCACAATGCACTTGGTTGCCGTGGCGTTTCTCGTAGTGACTTTATTGTTACGGAGGACGGCGTTCCAGTGGTGCTTGAGACAAATACCATTCCTGGTATGACCGCACGTTCTTTGCTGCCAGATTCTGCTCGTACCGGTGGCATTGATTTCCCTGAGCTCTGCACTCGCTTTATTGAGTTTGCGCTTGAGGATCGTCAGTAGATTTGTAGGTTATGACCAGCACTAAAAGCGCTACGCAAAAACTAGAAGAACTCATTCTTCCCGGTACCCCCTCTGCAGTTCTCAAAAAATATTTGGAGCTTGCAGAGAGGGCGGAGCATGAGTCGTTTGATGTCTTAGAGGACGACATTGTTGTTTTGGATACCGAAACAACAGGTCTATCCTTTAAGAAATGCTCTCTTATTGAGATTTCTGCTGCTAAATTGAGCGGAAGAGAGATTGTGGAGCGCTTTCAGACGTTTGTTGACCCGGGGTGCTCAATTCCCGAAGAAATTACTGCGCTAACCTCAATTACTGACGAAGATGTTAAAGGCGCACCAGGCGCAAAAGAAGCTGTTGCTGCCCTTGCAGAGTTTGTTGGCGGACTTCCAGTTCTGGCACATAACGCTAACTTTGACCGCACGTTTATTGAACGGGTACCTGGTGGAACTTCGGTCTCTGATACCTGGATTGATACGCTGTCGCTTTCACGCATAGCTCTACCTAGGCTTTCTTCGCACAAGCTTTCTAGCATGGCTGAAGCGTTTGGCACCATGAAGGTTACCCACCGTGCAAGTGACGACGTAGATGCCCTTTGCGGCATGTGGCGCATCTTACTTTTGGGACTTATGAATCTGCCCCGCGGGCTTCTCGCCAAATTGGCGTCAATGCACGATGGAGTGGAGTGGACATTTAGGCCGATCTTCTCGTATTTGTCAAAGATGAAAGAAGAAGAGGCTGTTCAGCGCGGTGTTGCAAAAGAAGACACAACAGGAGCTGAGCTTGCAGACGCGGAGATTTCGGGCACGTTCTTCTCGCTCAAGGACATTCGCTGTCAGCTTGTTGCCGACATAAAAGCAAAGGCGAGAAGGGACGCGGACGACCCAGAGACGCCTGCTATGCTGCCGATTTCTAAGGACGAGATTCATCGGGCATTTGCTAAGCCAGGCATTGTTTCACAGATGTACGACAAATTTGAGACGCGCAGCGAACAAGTAAGCATGTCCGTTGAGGTCAGAAATGCGCTGGTCACTTCTTCGCATAGAGAGCTTGAAGCCGGAACTGGCATTGGCAAGTCAATTGCATACCTGCTGCCTGAGGTGCTCTTTGCGCAGAAAAACGATGTTACGGTAGGTATTGCTACAAAGACAAACGCACTGACCGACCAGCTTATTGCACACGACCTTCCAGCGCTTGCGAAGGCGCTTCCTAGCGGGTTGAGTTTTTGCAGCTTAAAAGGGTACGAGCACTATCCGTGCTTGCATCGTGTTGATAGAGCTGCCCTTGAAGAGCTTCCACTGACGCTCATTGACCAAGAAGGTCGCTCGAGCAACAGTGTTGCCTCAGATATGCTGACCGCAATTGCCGCGATTTATGCCTACGCATGCCAGTCAGCCGACGGTGACTTGGATGCGCTGGGTATCCGTTGGCGCTCGGTTCCGCGAGAGATGGTCACTATCAAAGCAGCAGAGTGTCTGCGCTCCAAGTGTCCCTATTACCCTCACGAGTGCTTTGTTCATGGAGCTCGTAAACGTGCAGGGTCTTCAGATGTTGTGGTGACCAACCACTCTCTGTTGCTCAGAAACGTTGCTGCTGACGGTAAAATTCTGCCTCCTATCAGGCATTGGGTAATCGATGAGGCCCATGGTTTTGAAGCTGAAGCTCGCCGTCAGTGGGCAGTAGAAATCTCTGCCAAAGAAATGCGAAACGGCTTTGAGCTTCTTGGAGGCATCAAGTCTGGCGCTATTCACGCCGCTATGGTGGGCGCTGCCAACCTTGAGGACTCTACGCTGCTCACCGGGCTTCTCACGCGCTCTGCTGCCGCAGTTCAGCGAGCCATGGCAGCAATGGGCAACCTTATGGCCACTGTGCATGAGCTGGCTCCGTTGGCTAAAAGTGATGGTGGTTATAACTCCCTTCAGCTTTGGATTAACGACGAGGTAAGAGAAACGGAGGAATGGAAAGAAGTCTTAGAGACCGCTTCCGTTGCTCTTTCTGCTCTTGAAGAAGCTGCTCTTCGAATGGGAAAAGCCACTGATGCGCTTGTCGCATCGGCACCAAACCTTGCAAGCAACTTGAGTGATGCCGGGGTTTTCTTGAGTACCCTTCTGGATTCACTGAAGCTCATCTGTGAGGGAACGGACAAGAGCTACGTCTATTCAGCCAAGCTAACCAGATTAAAACGCGATATTGGCTCTGAGGCTCTTATGGCCGAGAAGCTCGACATTGGAGCAGAGCTGGCAGAGAAGTGGCTGCCGGAGACGCACTCTGTTGTGTTTACCTCAGCAACCATTGCTGTTGGAGATGACTTCTCGCATTTTGAGCACGCCGTTGGCCTAGATAGAGGCGCCTTTGAGCACAAGAGCCTGCACTTAGAGTCAAGCTTTGACTACGAGAACCATATGGGCGTCTTTGTGGCTGAGGATATGCCTACGCCAACAGACCCGGGCTACTTGGACGCTCTGGAAAAGCTGCTGTACGACGTTCATGTTCAGATGGGCGGCTCGGTGCTGACGCTCTTTACCAACAGGCGCGATATGGAGCGCCTCTTTGAAGTGCTAGAACCCCGCTTGAGTGAGCATGGTCTTAACCTTGCCTGCCAGGAGCGATCTTCTTCCGCGCGACGCGTTCGCGAAAAGTTCCTAGCCGAGAAGAACCTCTCGCTGTTTGCTCTTAAATCGTTCTGGGAAGGCTTTGACGCTGCGGGAGATACGCTGAGGTGCGTGGTAATCCCTAAGCTTCCGTTTGCAAGCCCTAATGAACCGCTGGTCAAAGAGCGTGAGGCGCGAGAAGACCGTGCGTGGTGGCGCTATTCTTTGCCAGAGGCAGTAATTGCAACCAAACAGGCTGCTGGTCGCCTTATCAGGAGTGCTGAGGACAAAGGCGTTTTGGTGCTTGCCGATTCCAGGCTTGTGTCCAAGCGATATGGCAGCTCGTTCTTGAAGTCATTACCCAACAAGAACTACCAGCGCGTCTCGACAAAGGACATCTCCGAGCAAATTGCCAAGTGGCGAGAAGAACACGACGCGTAGCAGGGCTGCAATCACCTGATTGGCTTAGAGCTGCTCTTCTGCAGCAAGCAAAGACGCAGCGTAAGTGCGCATTGCGTGCATCACGGCCTTGTCTTTGGTTGTTACTTTTCCCTTAAGGGCAAGTAAGCGTTGTAAAAGCCACGTTCCGCCGTAATAGGGGATAGTTGCTTTAATCTCTGTGGCATTGCGCTGACCGCCAACCGTTTTGAGGCCAGGCCACGAATAGTGCGTAAGAGCACTTTTATCAAGGAATACAAGCTCTACTAACTGAGATCTTTTTTCTGCAGCAGAATCTCTCACGTGTTCTGCAAGTTTTAACTGATCAAATGAAGCGGGGCGGGCTTCAATGTGACTCATGCGATTGACTCTGAAGACTCTTTGCTGTTTGAGGTCTAAATCAATTCCCTCGATAAGCCAGCCGTTCTCTCCGTATGACAATTGATAGGGAAGAACATTTCTTTGGCTGATTACAGCTTCTTTATTGCTTTGAGTTTCCACAAACGTCATCTCAGAACGATACTCAAATGAAATAACCCGTGACTCCGCAATTGCATTTGCGCAGGTGAGGAATGCGTCTACTTCTTTAGTATAACTTTTAGAGACAAGTGAAGCTGAAGCATCATCTGACGAAGAGTCTGCTGTATAGGGAGCCTTCAGAAGTTTCCAAAATACACTTTCTTGGGGCAAGGCGAGTACTGTAAACGCCTCTTTAAGCGCTAACGCTTCTTCGTCTGTTAAGACAAGCCTACAGGTTCTAAATGGAGACTCTCCAACGAGCGTCAAAGTATCTTGGTCTCCAGTAAGAGGGAGGGGGAGATAACCATTCTCGTCCGTGAGCTGCAAGAGCTCCATCAGAATAGCGGCTTCTTCTGAGGAGATGCCAAAACGCGACTGGATCGCACTCAACTCGACCGCGTCAAAAGAATCTCTAAATGCAGCGGCAAGCAACACGAGTTTGTAGACGGCTGAAGAAATGTTTTTTCTTCCAAAAGAGGTGTTTTTAACGGCCATTGGCAACCTCGCTTAAGGACTCTTTCCATTTTGCGAGAAGAGACTCTGGAGACCTTGGAATTAATCCATGAGCAAGAATCCAAGACAGAGCAGCGTCTTCATGAGCGTAGGCAACGGTCCATAAAGCTCCATTAGGGAGAAGCTCAATATCGCCTTGACCTTGCGAGAAATGATCAAAAGCAGCGAGTGTGTTTTTGGGGACAAACGCAACAAGAGTGCCAGCCTGTGATCCGATCTGGAAATCAAGCAGGTTGTAGTCATTTGAATCAAAATCTTCCGGAATGGAGAAGTGCTCATCTTTAAGAATTGCAGCATCTAAGACACGGTCAATGCGAAAAGTTTTGATCGAAGCAGTCTCACTGTTGGGTGAAAAATCTTGAGCCACAAAGTACAGAAGCCCCTGCGAAACAAAGAAGTCCAAAATACCAAGATGCTTCTGTTTAACCTGTTCCTGCGAGTTTGTATACGTGACCTTTACCTTTTGTTTAGAGCTGAGTGACTCATAGAGAACAGGAAAGACTTTGCTTTGAGAAGAAGCATTGTGTTTTTGGCTTTCTGACTTGTGTGAATCTGTGGAATAAAAGTTGCCCACAATTTTAGAAAGTGCGTTTCTTAGTTCCTCCTGGTACACAAAAGTTGTATCAGTTAAAACTGCGCTGCAGATAACAAGCAGTTGAGTGGCATCTTCAGGGTTTAAGTCGTACGAGGAATCAAAGAAATTTGAGTCCGAAAGATAGAACGACTTTTCTTTTCCTGTTTTTACCTCAGTAATTGCAAACCCGAGTTGTTTTAAAACAGCGCGATCTCTTGAAAACGTTCTTGAAGCTGAATCAGTAGACAAATCCGAGTAAATCGTCGTATAAATCTCTGCCGAAGGCAAAGGCCCCTTTTGAAGTAGCAGCATAAATAGCGAGAAAATCCTCCAGGCACCTAGCTCGTTGTTGCCTAGAGATTGATCGTTTGGAGCCATATCCACCTCCCGCTTTTTACTACCTGAACTCAAATCTCTCTAAACATATACGAAAGTTTTTGATATTTAGTGCAGAATTTCTAAATTTGGGCGTAAAAATACACTTTAACCGCTATATTTCGATATAAGACGTATACTAATGACGTATGTATGAAACCTGTCAGAAGACATGCCAACGAAGGACGTAGTATGGCCATTACACATGACTATGTTGACTATCTAGACGAGCAGATTGATATTGCTCCTGCCGGTAGCCAAGAGGAGCTTCAGGCTGCTCAAACCATTGCTGAAGAAATGAAACTTCACGGGCTTGAGGCAACCATTGAAGAATTTGATGCTAAGTCTATTAAGAGTCTTGGTTATTCAATCTATTTAATCCTCCTCTTCATTGGCGTTATTTTTGCAGGCACTGGCAATGCAGCACTTATTGCTTTTGGCGTTCTGCTTGTTGTCGGCTTTGGCGCACTTACGTGCCTCAAGTACTTTGGTAATGACATTCTCGGTTCATTCGGATCTTCCATCAGAAGCCAGAACGTTGTTGCTAAGCACGAGGCTACTGGCGAGCTTGTTGCAAAGGGCAACCGTCCAATTGTCATCGTTGCTCACTATGACTCCCCACATACAAACTTCCTTGTTGAGTCTCCTGTAGCAAAATACGTACCTCTTGCACAGAAGTATTCGCGTTGGTGCGTAGTTGCAGTGTTTGTTGCTACATTTGTTCAGATTCTTCGCTTCCTTCCTGATCCAGTCCGTGTCTTTTTCTGGATTGTTGGTATTCTTGCAGCTCTTCCACTTGTTGCTCTTTCTGTCGCAACTATTGCAGAGCGTTTCGCACCTTGTACTATTGGCGCAAACAATAACAAGTCTTCAGTTGCAGCTCTTCTTGGTATTCTCGAGAATGTCCGCCCTACCGGTCATCGTCCTGAGGTTGTTCATCACTTTGCAGGAGATGCTGCCGCACTTATCCCAGAGCCTGATGAGGTAGAAGGTGTCCGTCACGGTGAGGAAGTTCTTAATTCACTGGGCATTCTTCCTGAGGACTGTGAAGTAAGCTACGTTGCTTATGACACCACTGGTGCAAGTCAGACTGCATCTCTTGAGGATGTTGCAGAGGCCGTAAACGCTACAACAGAAGATGAGCAGGCTGAGGATGTTGCTGCTGACAACACCGTTGCTTATGACTCTGTTGACGATGAGCTTAATGCAACCATGAAGCAGGTTCATGAGTCCGCAGATGCAGACGCAACGCAGGTACAGCCTGATGCAACACATGAGCTCCATGCTAAGAACGATTTTGCTCGTCGTGCTTCTCTCTTTGATCTTCCTGATCCTTCTGGCGATGCCGTTGATCCTCTGGCTCCATCTTCCGAGCCAGCTCCTCACTATGTCCCAGCTCAGGCACCTGCGCCAACTCCAGAGGCAGAAGATGTAGAGAGCCCATTCGACACCATTTCAGCTGATGAGGGCCTAACGGAGGCACAAGACGCAAAGACTCCTGAGGCAAAGCGTCGTTCCTTTAGACTCTTCGGACGCAACGACGGTCCATCGGATGACTGGAAGGGTGGCGCAGCTCCATCTGCTGAGAATCGTGAAGAGACCGACTCTGAAGATGCACCTGCTATTTCTGAGGATGATCTTCGTAACGCTGTTTTGTCTCTATCTGATGACGAACTCATTGCACATGACATTTGGTTTGTTGCGCTTGGAGCATCTGACTTTGATCACGCAGGCATGAGGGAATTCCTCTCAAAGCACAGAACTGATATTCGTGGTGCTTTCTTGATTAACCTTGATTGCGTTGGCGCTGGCTCGCTCTCCATTCTTAAGAACGAGGGAATTGGCAACGTTCGCCGCGCTGACCGTAGAATGACTCGACTCCTTTCTACTATTGCAACTGATCTTCATATCGATGTTGAGCAGAGCGCATTTGACTGGGGCACCACTGACGCAACTCCTGCAATGCAGAATTCAGTTCGTTCCGTTACCTTAATGGGCTTAAACGAGGATGGACTTCCTGCACTCAGCCGTACCGCCGCTGATGTTCGCGAGAATGTCAACGCTGGTCAGTGCGCTGACGCAGCAGCTCTTGTTACTGAGCTTATTAGACGCTCATAAACGAATAAGTTACTAGCTAGAGTAAGTTTTTAAGAAAGGGCAGAGGTTTCTGCCCTTTCTTTTTTAGCGCAAAGGCAAGGTTACTCAACTAAAAAGAACGTCTAATTTTTGCTGCAAATAAGTGGACACATCCAATAAGTACCGATCCTGCCAGGGCGAGTAAAAGGGGAACTGAGTAGGCATTATCTGCTGTTCCAGGAAGATGGGGCTTAGGGGTCACACGAATAGTTTGCGCTTTGGAGTGACTGTCCGTGTGCGAAGCAACTTTCTCACCATCTTTTGAGATTGTTTCGTAGGCAGTAACTTCTTTACCTTCAAGTGAAGCGGTCCTTACAGAAAAAGGAACTGCAGCTTCTCCTGATGAGGTAGGAGCTTTGAAGCGAATAGTTCCACGAGCGATGGGTTCCGCTGTACCTTCTTGGAGCTGTTTTGTCTCATAGAGCTCTCCGGTAATTTCGTACTCTTCTCCTGGGGTAAGACCCTCGTATTTAATGTGATCAACAAGATTAAGTTTCTCGGTATATTCAGGATTTTTTGATCCTGCGGCATCTACAAGCATCGTTTGTAGAGAAATTCTTTCATCAATAAGTTCGGTAGCCTCTATAGTCCCTTCAGAAGTAAGGGTAACCGTAGGGTTCCATTCTTTGTTGAGGGAGTAACCTGCTGGAGCCAGCACCTCTTTAAGCGAGTAGGAGCCAAAGGGAAGGTCTTTAACAGCAGCCTCTCCAGAATCGTCTGTTTCTACTGTGGTGACAACTTCGTGCGGGGCAATCCAGTTGCCTTGGTAGAAAATGGGCTGAGTGGAGTTATTCGTGAGTTCAATTTTGGCGCCCTTTAAACTTGGCATTTCTTCTGCTTCAGAATAACCATCAGATGAATTCAGAGAAGTGTGTCCAATTTTCTTGATCTTAAGATTTCCTTTTATTACCTCGTCTTTAAAGGTGAAGAGGTGTCCAGAGGAAGGATTTACTTTTCCGCTAGAGATATTTGTCCAGAATAGATTTCCGTCTTGGCTTGATAGCTTCCAAGTTTGAAGCGAATGTTCTGGAAGTTTATAGCCTTCAGGTGCTTGAATTTCTTCGATTTGGTAATACCCCAGAGGAAGCCAGGGTTTCTCGCCAAGAGTAAAAAGGTCATCTCCAGAAACCTTATGGTCTGCATCAAAAGAGACAAAACCTTGTTCGTCGGTCGAGAAAACCCATGTTCTAAGTGTTGTTTCAGAGGAGCTGCTGTAGGTCACCTTAAAAAGTGCACCTTGCAGTGTTGCGTTTCCTTGGGGAGAAGCACTTTGTTGCTCGGAATGATTGCCTTCGCTGAGGCTGGTGCTGTGGTCAAAGTCTTGTTTTGAAATGCGCAGATTAAAGTCTCCGACAGGAGTGTCGGTAACTGTGAGAGCACTCTCTTCCTGGTTTTTTATCTCTACAGCATGAATTGTCTGATCAAGAAGAAAGCCCTTTGGTGCAGTGATTTCTTTTACGTACACCGTTCCAACGGGAAGCTCGTCGAGTGTTGCAGACCCGGATTCGTCAAGAGTGAGGCTGCCAAGAAGATTGGTGCAGCCCTCATCGGAATACACTCCGTAAACAGCGCCTTCTAGGGAGTAGTGCTCGTTATTTGAAGTGACATCGGGTAATAGGGAGCCTTTGGTGATTTTGAGAGAGCCAGATTGTTGCCCAAAGAAAAACAGAACTTGTTTGTCTCCTGTGGGTACAAACAGCTTTGCAACTCCGTTTTCTGGACCGCCGCCGTTGTTTTGAGCATAGCTCATAGCATCGGAATAGAACTGCTCAATAGGTTGATGAAGCTCTGCCTGAGGAACGCTTACCGCAAGAGCATGAGCTTCTCCGCGCATAACCGCCCACAGCGCAAACTGCGTGATGGCTCGCGCCTTCCAGCCTGTATAGCCATACACGTCTTTTTCTTGGGACGCAGTAGCTCCGTGATAAATGATGTAGTCAATAGCTCTAAGCTGCTCAGCGGTATACGTTCCACCGCGAGCACCGTTAGCTGAAGTGAGGTTTGTATAAGACTGCGGATCAATTACACTTCCAGTTGCTCCTGGCCAGGCGCCATAGTGATTGAACTCATCTCCACAGTAGAGATACGTACCGTCGCTAGCGGTCCACATGGGAATTTGTTGTCCACCAGGAAAATCTTCTCTTTGTGCAACGGTAAAAGAGGGCTCTTGTGCAAAAGCAAGTCTATGAGCAGGCTTTAGGAAAAAATGACTAAGGAGAAGAGCTCCAATCAACAGAGGGATAAACCAAAAGTGACAGACAGAAGCAAAGGAGTGCTTCCGGGTGACTGCTTCCTTCTTAGGTTTTGAGGATTTTGTGATAAACATGCGTGCCTCCAAACTGAAAAATCAGAGGTAGATTGCGTATGATGAGATTTTTGTAATGCATAAATAAGAGCTTTTGTTGCAACATATAGACAATTAGTGTTAACGTATTCAGTAATCAGTAACACTTACTAATTAATGAGGTTATCGTGCGTTACAGTAAGCAACGTGAGGCAATTCGTACGTATATGGAAGGTCGCCACGACCATCCAACAGCAGATAGCGTGTATGCGGCAGTAAGAGAAGAACTACCAAACATCTCTCTTGGAACCGTTTACCGCAACCTTATGCAGCTCGTTGACGCAGGTGAGCTTCAGGTTGTTAATACCGGTGATAACATCTCTCGTTTTGATCCAACTACAACTGAGCATGCCCACTTCCAGTGTCATGAGTGCGGCCGTGTCTTTGATGTTGATGGACCAGTTCTAAGGGATCTTACTAGCCTCACCAAGGACTCTTGTGGCGAGATTGACTCTTACGCTTTGTGCTTTACAGGTATTTGTAATGAGTGTCTGTCTAAGAATCCAGCGCTTCATCACAGCGTAAACTAATTGCATTGCAACAAAACAGCTCTCTTTAAGACCGGTGTTCACCGGTCTTTTTCTTTATGGGGGAGCCTCAGGTTTGCGAGAAAACCTATCTGCTAGACGCGAGCGCAGACCTGCATGTCCTATGGAAGGAAAGCTGCTTGGCATGACGGGGTCTCCGCCAAGCAGCTTTGCCCGAGGAAGATGGAGTTGTCGGGTGGAGAGTAGGCGTCTATAAGAGGTGGGATAGTGGTGTGCGGGGGTTTCTCGCCAAAAGTACTTTTGCATAGCGCTCCTTTCGTTGGAGAGCATGCTAAAGAGTGATTTTGCGCCTACTCTGACCAGCGCTTGTCCAATTTCTGACAAAGAAAATTTGTGTAGGCGCATTTTTGTTGTATATGTGCAGCTAGGCAGAAAACAATGCATCAAACTTTTATCTAGTTGCTGAGCAAGCAATCAAAAGGCAAAAAATACTGTGATAAAATCTACACAATTGCGGGCATCGCCAAGTGGTAAGGCAATGGCTTCCCAAGCCATCATCCGCGGGTTCGAATCCCGTTGCCCGCTCCAATGACATACAAGAGCCCTTCGGGGCTCTTTTTATGGACAAGATTGAAATTTGGCGTTGTGAAGAAGGCTGTTCGGGTAGAAGTGGAACGGAAATACTTTGGATTTATCGCCAAAACGTTTGCTCTTAATTTCTTGAATTAAGCGGATTGATGGTTGAAGGGAACAACATGGCACAAATTCCTATGACAGATCAAGAGGTAAAGATTGCCCTCGATGCGCTGTCTGATCAGATTGATAAATACGCTGAGCTTCTTGTGAAGAAGGGATGCGCAATTTCTGAGGGAAGTCAGCTGGTAATTAACGCTTCAATTGAGATTGCCGATTTTGCTCGTAGAGTTCAGCGCGCAGCTTATGCAGCTGGTGCAGAATTTGTCACGGTTATCTGGGGAGATCAAGAGTCCTCAAGAATCATGTACGAAAACGTTGATCTAGCTCGTCTTTCTAAAACTCCAAGCTGGAAGATTGAGCAGCTTAACTCCCTCGCAGAGCAGGGTGCAGCATTTTTGTTCCTCTCGTCTGATGACCCAAATGGGCTCAAGGGTATTGATCCAGAAAAGCCAGCTGCCGTTTCTCGTGCAAGAAATCTGGAGTGCGACGTCTTTAGAAATGGCATGGACTTTGGTAAAAACGTTTGGTGTATTGCTGGCGTTCCTGCTGCTGAATGGGCAAAGGTAATTTTCCCAGAGCTTTCTGAGGCTGAGGCAATCTACAGGCTTTGGGTTGCTATTTTGGATGTTGCTCATGCAAGTGGAGAAGATCCTCAGAGTGCTTGGGAGACCCACAATGCAACATTTGAGAAGACCAAGCGCTTCATGAATTCTCACCAGTTTGAAGAGCTTCGTTATGAGTCTTCAAATGGAACTAACCTGACCATCGGCATGAATCCAGGACATCTTTGGGAGGGCGGTGCTGGTAAGACTCAGGATGGAACGTTGTTCTTCCCTAACATTCCTACCGAGGAAGTCTTTACTACGCCAAATTATCGCAAGGTAAACGGCACTGTTCACTCTGCGCTGCCGCTGATTCATGCTGGACAGATTGTTAAGAACTTCTGGTTTACCTTCAAAGACGGCGAGGTTGTTGACTACGGCGCTGAGCAGGGCAAAGATGTTCTGACCTCTATTGTTTCTCAAAAAGGCGGCAAGTACCTGGGAGAATGCGCTCTTATCTCCAAGAATACGCCTATCCGCCAGAGTGGTATTTTGTTCTACGACACTCTCTATGACGAGAACGCTAGCTGTCACTTAGCACTTGGAATGGGCTTCCCAGAGTGCCTGGAGGGTGGTCTTGAGATGAACCCTGATGAACTCTTGGCTCATGGTGTCAATCAGAGCACAACACACGTCGATTTTATGATTGGTGCAGACGATTTGAACATTTGGGGAATTTCTGCCGATGGAAAAGAAACACCAATTTTCGTAAATGGACAATGGGCATGGGAGTAAACTGCTACACTATCCTAGTTGCGTGGTAAAATTGCCACGCCCGATAATGGGCCGTTAGCTCAGTTGGTAGAGCAGGGGACTTTTAATCCCAAGGTCTAGGGTTCGAACCCCTAACGGCCCACCAGGTAATTCAAAGGTCGGGTACCATAGTGGTACTCGACCTTTTCTTTTACGAGCAGAAGGAGTCTCATCGTGGTAGATCGCTACACCGGCAAAGAAATGGGCCACATCTTTTCTTTGGAGAACAAGTACGCCGTTTGGCAGGAGATTGAAGTCCTTGCGTGCGAAGCACAGGCTGAGCTGGGTGTTATTGGCATTTCTCGCGAAGAGGCAGCCTGGATTCGTGAGCATGCAGCGTTTAATCGCGCTGAGGTAGATGAGATTGAGGCTGTTACCAACCACGATGTTATTGCGTTTCTGACCAACATGGGCTCCTATATTGATGCTGAGGTTCCAGAGGGTGAGCTTAAGCCAAGCCGCTGGGTTCACTATGGCATGACCTCAACAGACCTGGGCGATACCGCTCTTTGCTACCAGCTCACTCAGGCATGTGACCTGCTCATTGCCGCGGTTCGTCGCTGCGCCGCCATCTGCAAGCGTCGTGCTTTTGAGGAGCGTGACACTCTGTGCGTTGGTCGTACTCACGGCATTCACGCCGAGCCTATGACTTTTGGCATGAAATTTGGTAGCTGGGCTTGGGAGTTTAAGCGCGACCTTGACCGCTTGAAGGATGCTCGTAAAAACGTTGCCTATGGTGCTATTTCTGGTGCTGTTGGAACTTACTCTTCCATTGATCCTTTTGTAGAGGAGTATGTTTGCGAGAAACTCGGTCTTGTCCACGATCCACTTTCAACCCAGGTAATTTCTCGCGACCACCACGCGTACCTTGCTGGCGTTCTGGCAACCGTTGCCGCTACCTGCGAGCGTATTGCAACTGAGATGCGCGCGCTGCAGAAGACTGATACCCTCGAGGCTGAGGAGCCATTCCGCAAGGGACAGAAGGGCTCTTCCGCTATGCCTCATAAGCGCAACCCCATTACTGCCGAGAAGATCTGTGGTTTGTCCCGCGTAGTTAAGGCAAACGCACAGGTTGCTTTTGATAACGTTGCTCTTTGGCACGAGCGCGATATCAGCCACTCTTCCGCTGAGCGCGTTGCCCAGGCAGACAGCTTTATTGCTCTTGACCACATGCTGTCAAAGCTTGAGTTCCTGCTTGATGGCATGGTCCTGTATCCAGAGCAGATGATGGCCAACCTCAATAAGACCCGTGGCATGCTCTTCTCGTCAAAGGTCCTTCTTGCCCTGGTCAACACTGGTATTACTCGTGAAGAGGCATACAAGATTGTCCAGTCTAACGCTATGAAGGTTTGGGCAGATATTCAGCAGTGCAAGGAAGGACCATCCTATCAGGAGCTTCTTGAGGCAGATCCAGCTTGTACGCTAAGCCATGAGGAGCTTGAGAAAATCTTTGATCCTCGCGCATTCCTTACCCGTTCAAACGTTTTGTTTGACCGTCTTGAGCATCTTGAATTGGACTAAATCGTGTCTTTATTTGGGAACATTTCTCGCCGAAACTTCTTTAAGACGGGAGCGGCTGGTGTCGTAGTTGCGGGTGCAATTAGCATCACGGCTGGCTGCTCTCATCAAGAAGGCTCGGGAGATGCAGGAAAACCGCTGGTACTTGACGAGTCTTCTGGCACAAATGTGCTGGACTCCTATAGCTCGACGGAGTATTCTGCCCAACCTAGCCAGACCTGGAGTCTTCCTTTGGGAAGCGTGTTGCATCCAGCCGATGGAAATTGGATTCCCGTCACCACGGCCGGCGCATCTGCTACGCCAATGGTAAAGGGTTCTGCTCTTTCGCTGACGTCTGGCCAGGTTGTTGACGTTGTTCCTGCGGCTCAGATGAACAATACTACCGCCGTTATTTACGACGTCCGCTGCTCTGACTCTGTATACGCATGGGTCGAGGTGGACACCACAACCTTTGACTGGGAGCTTCTTGCCGCACCATTTTCTGACGGCAAGCTTACTGGAGACGCAAAGGTCCTCTACAAGGCCGATAAAAACTGGGATCCGGCTCCGTTTGCCTGCGGAGACGATAAGGTGGTTTGGCTAGTCCAACCAGCTTCTTCTGGCGAGAAAACCCGTGAATCTTCGCACTGCTACGTGTGGCGTGTGGGGGATTCTGAGGGAACGGATGCCGTTGAATCTCCAGGTAGATTTGCTACTGCACCGTCTATCTCAAAGGGCGTAGTTACCCTTACTCCTCGAGTTCGTGCCTCCGAAGGCACCTTCTATGGCGTTACAGCATATCTGCTGGGAGACAACCTTAAAACCAAGGTTGACCAGCTTGTTATGCCTCAATCTGTCAAACCTTTTGCAGCAAGTCGCGTAGACGATAAGTTTATTGTGTCGGTTGAAGCAAGTTATGACTCGGGTGGTCTGTTGGGCAAGATGGGAACATATATCCTGCCTGCTTCAGGCGAAAACCCTTACGTCATAGAGCGTGAACCTTATGCAATATCGGCAGGTAAAGGTAGCCTTTACATAGTTAAGAGCCGCGCCTCTTACGTGCTTGTTGATACGCAAAATCAAACGGCAAACTGGCTCTATTCAATGGATAGAAGCGTTGATTACGGAGAGTTTCCCGCTCGAGAAGGCAACTGTGATTCTTTTGTAACCTACTCAACTGTTAAGGATCCTACCAGTGGATATCCGGCTTCCGTGACAGTTCGTGTTTTTTCTTTGTAGATTATTTGTAGGTATAGAGATAGAATGAATACAAATAATTAATGAATAATCGTAATGTGCCATACGCACATACATGCAGGGCAAAAGAAAAGGGGAGACAATGACTTCCGACGAGAAGAAAATTCTGATTGTCGAAGATGAGAAAGTCATCCGTGACGCCGTCTCAGCATATCTTGAGCGCGAAAATTACGTTGTTAAGGGCGTTGGCGACGGTCAAAGTGCAGTTGAAGAGTTTGAAAAGCACGCATTTGACCTGGTGATTCTCGACCTTATGCTGCCAAAGCTTTCTGGAGAGCGCGTTTGCCGTGCAATTAGAGATACCTCTAATGTACCTATCATTATGCTTACCGCAAAAGGTGAGGTAGAAGACAGGATTATTGGTCTTGAGCTTGGTGCTGATGACTATCTTGTTAAGCCCTTCTCGCCACGTGAGCTGGTGGCACGCGTCCGCGCGTTGTTCCGCCGTACGTATTCTGAGCCAGACACTGCTGTTGACGTGCTTGATTACGGTACCCTTACCATTGATATTTCTGGTCACAAGATTCTCATCAACAACGAGGAAGTTGACCTGACCGCTTCAGAGTTTAAGCTGCTCACCACCCTTGCTCGCTATCCTGGCCGCGTGTACACACGTATGGAGCTTGTCGAGAAGGTCTTGGGTTATGACTTTGAGGGCTATGAGCGTACTATTGATTCGCACGTCAAGAATTTGCGCGCAAAGCTTGGCGACGACCCTCGTAATCCTCGCTGGCTGTTCACTGTTCACGGTGTTGGCTATCGCTTTGAGGCCGGCAACGCTAGCCATGAGTCCTAAGCTCTAGAGTTTTGGCGCTCTTTAAGAAACATCATTCAAATACTCTTGAGAACCCTCCGGAAACTGAGGGTTCTTACAAAACTATTAAGCCTGATCCCGTTGGTACTCAGAGCTTTACTACCCGCATGGCGGCGTTCTTTGCGCTGACTGCGGTCATGACGGTTTTGGTGCTTATTTCTGTTTTGGGTATTGTGTGGGAGAGTCGCTTTACTGCTTATACCAGGGAGAACTTGCAGAATACCGTCGATAACACCGCGCTTAATATGTCTCAAGCATACGCGCGTGCAGACGGCTGGAATGCTGACGTACTTTCTATTGCGCGCCAAGCTTCATCGTCTAATCCCGATATTGGCATCCAGGTTTTAGACGTTTCTGGCGTGGTGCTGTATGACGACTCGGCGCCAAACGCACGTCGACCTGGCGTGAACAGTTCGCTCTCTGGTCCTCAGACAGGCGACGCTGTGGTGTATGCAGTTGTTCAAAACTTGCAAGGAGAAGCTGTAGGCAGCATCAGAATCTGGACGTTTGGTTCTGAGCCGTTCTTGACCCAGCGAGATATTGCATTCCGTAATGGCTCCTACCAGGCAATCAGTCTTGCTGCAGCTATTGCAATCTCACTGTCTGGATTGATTGGCATTTTGGCTTCGCGCTCGCTTACCAAGCCTATGCGTCGCATTACCGAGACGGCTGTTCAGATTAGAAGCGGCAATCTTGCAGCTCGTTCAGGTATCCGTGGCGAGAATGAACTGGGGCGCCTAGGAGAAACCTTTGATGACATGGCGTCTTCACTCGAAAGAGACATTAAGCTTGAACGCCGTTTGACCAGCGATGTTGCGCACGAACTCAGAACTCCGCTCATGGCTATCATGGCCACTGTTGAAGCAATCCAAGATGGCATCTTACCTGCAGATGAAGAGCGCCTGGAAAACATTGTGTCTGAGAGTAGACGTCTTTCTCGCCTGGTAGATGCCATGCTCCACCTTTCAAGGCTTGAGAACGGAAAGACAAAGTTCAATCCAGAAAGCGTCAATGTTGTGGCTATGGTGGCGAGTCTCGTTGCGGTACAAGAAACACTCTTTAAGGAGAATAACCGCACGTTGACCTTTGTGGATAAGACACCCGAGGGTAATTGTTTTGTTGATATTGATTCGGACATGATTCGAGAAGCCCTGACCAATTTGCTGAGCAATGCCATTCGCTATACCGACGACGGGGGTCATGTTGTTATAACCGTATCAATTGATGATACCGATGCGGTTATCTCCGTGACTGATGATGGTATGGGAATTGCTCCTGAGGACATTCCACAGACCTTATCGCGATTCTGGCGTGCAGAAGAAAGCCGCGAGCGCGCTTCGGGCGGTCTTGGCGTTGGATTGGCAATTACAAAAGAGATTATGGACCGTCATAACGGCACTATCTCGGTAGAATCCGAGCTTGGAAAGGGCACGACCTTCTCGCTGCATCTTCCTCTGCTTGCCCAAAATAATATCTCTGTAACAGATACTTTGTTGTAGGCCGATTTTTGGGCATTTTGCCGTACAATCAAAAGTCCTGCAATACAACGCGCTTTGCGCAGAAGTGAGGTCATTGTGGCTGGAGCTGAGCTTCGTCCCGATTCGCACGGTAAGGTTCGCGATATCTACGATTGTGGCGACAAACTTTTGATGGTTGCGAGCGATCGCATTAGTGCTTTTGATTTTATTCTCCCCGACGAGATTCCTTTTAAGGGAGAAATTCTGACACGTATCAGCGCTTTCTGGTTTAATCGCTTCAAGGACCTTCTGCCTAACCACATGATTTCTGTTCTGCCAGATCAGACTCCTGAGCAGTTTGCAGATTACACTGAGTATCTTGCTGGCCGCGCAATGCTAGTAAAGAAAGCACAGACCGTGCCAATCGAGTGCATTGTCCGTGGTTACCTTACTGGTTCTGGCAAAAAGACCTATGACCAGGACGGTACCGTCTGCGGCATTAAGCTGCCAGATGGCCTGACTGAGGCATCTAAGCTTCCTGAGCCAATCTTCACCCCTTCCACTAAGGCTGAGCTTGGCGATCATGACGAGAATATCTCTTTTGAGCGTTGCTGCGAGATTGTTGGTGAGGATGTTGCTACTCAGCTGAAGGAAGCCTCGCTTGCAATTTATAAGGCTGCTGCAGAATATGCTGCAACTCGTGGAATTATTATTGCGGATACCAAATTTGAGTTCGGTTTTATCGACGGAAAACTTACACTTATTGATGAGTGCCTTACACCCGATTCAAGCCGTTTCTGGCCTGCTGAGGGTTATTCTGAGGGACACGTTCAGCCAAGCTACGACAAACAGTATGTACGCGATTGGCTGAAAGCCCACTGGGACATGCAAGGAGAGCCACCTCATCTTCCAGAAGAGGTCATTGAGGGCACGTCCGAGCGCTATCGTACGGCATTCCAGATTATTACGGGAACTGAGTTTGTACCACTGAAGGAGACCAATGTCACTGCGTGACACCATTACAGGCGCAACCAAAGAAGCGCGTGAGGCTACCGCAAGCCTTTCAAAGAAAGAAAACTCTGAGGAGACTGAGCGTCCTTCGTATTCCGCTTTTGGTCGCAAATCTGCTGCTACTGCTAAACCAGTACGAGAGGCAGCTGCGTCTGTTCGCGTGAGTGGTTCCGGCTCCGGCTCCAACGCTCCAAAGAGCAAAGAAGAGAAGCGCGCTGCACGTGCTCGCCAGCGCGAGCGCGAGGATATCCGCAGCCGTGGATTTGAGGCAATGCTGCGCGCAGATCCAGACTACCATCGTGCCGAGCGCGTTTGGTGGGTCTTCCTGGGTCTTGGCTTTGTAGCAACCATCATTACGCTGGTACTTTCTTATATGGTTCCTGAGTCTAGGGATTTGAACACTGGCGTTGGTATGATTTCTGCCATCATGCTGGTCTTTGCTTACTTCTGCATCTTTGGTTCGGTCGTCTACAGCTTCTTTAAGATGCGTCCTCTTCGCAAGAAGATTGAGGCTAAGGTTGCTGGCATGACCGATAAGAAGCTCAACGATTTCTACCTCGAGCGTCAGGCCGAGTACGACAGAAAGAGAGCCGAGCGCAAGGCTCGTCGTAAGTAGCAGCAGCTCTGCGCCGTAAGCGCTAGCTCTGCGCCGTAAGTGCTGTCGAGCGCACGGCACTTCTCGTCACGCAGTTGCTAGCTTGCTAGCAAGATTTGCGTACGCGAGCCTACGTGAGTAGAATATCCCACATGCCTTCGTAGCTCAGGGGATAGAGCACCGCTCTCCTAAAGCGGGTGTCGGCCGTTCGAATCGGCCCGGGGGCACCATTGATTTCAAACCGACGGCTAAGCGCTGTCGGTTTTTTCTTTCTGCAGCGTGTTAGCGTCAGGCCTCGAGCCCGGCGCGCAAAATAGTGCGGTTTTGGTAGGTCTTACTGGGGAATCGACTAGCTTTTAACTAAGTTAACCAGGAAACTAGAGCATCTTGCCTGACGGCTAAGAGGTCTCATTAACCGATATACATTTATATGCATAAACTTTATTTAATATGCTGAATAATGAATAGCGAAATATAAAAAATCTAACTATAGGTAAATTCCGCTTCTAAGGAACACACCTATGACAGATAATCTGCACAATTGCGGCCTTGAATTCTCATTGTAAGTGCAACAACAAAAGACAAGGTAGTGACCCATGGGT
>CAUUUQ010000024.1:0-18642 GCA_963548345.1 uncultured Atopobium sp.
ATCACTCTGTGTACATGCAAGTCGGACACCAGGTTTATTACCTCACTGATGTCAATTTTGAGGCATGGAGAGCTCAAGACACCAGTATCAGAAACTCAAAAAACCACTTTGTAGATTGTTCTGAATTAGTTCCAACGGTAGACGAATTTCTCGCGCTTCCTTTTATTAATGGAAAAACCATTAAAGACGTTTTTTCACATGCAACGTTCTATGCATCCATGAAAAACGAAAAATCTGAGTAATTCAAAATAATCAACATTTTGTTGACTATCTCTCAGCTAAAACTTAAAGGACCTGTTAACGCAGGTCCTTTTTTATTACCTGGTAGGTTACCTTATTGATCTGCATCTCTCATAAAAAACGCCGATGCAGTGCACCGGCGTTTAGCTTTTAATTTGAGAGAACGTGTCTACTCAACAGGCTTCTGAACCTCAAGAACCTCGGCAATCTCAACCTCAGGCGAGACGGTACCGGCAAGCTCTGGAATAAGATCGTTGTACTTATTTGCAGAAGCTAGCTCAGAAGAAGCAGTCTTTGCGTAACGCTTAACTGCTGCGGCTGCACGGTTAACGGCACTCAGGGTGCCAGCGCCACCAACGCATCCTCCTGGACAAGCCATACCCTCAAGAAGATAACCTGGATATTTACCCTTAACAGCATCCTTGAGCATGGCTCGGCACTCAGCAAGGCCATCAACAGCCATGATAGGTACTTCTTTATCAGGGTACTTCTGGTGGATGACGTTTACTACGGCACCTGCTACGCCGCCAGCAACTGCAAAGGCGCGACCGTCATGGGAGGCGTTTTCAAAGTCGGAGTTGTCATCATCAAGCTTGATGTAGTCAATGCCCTTAGACTCCATCATTCCTGCAAGCTCCTCAAAGGTCAGAACAAAATCGACCTCGGACTTAACAGAACGACGCAGTGCCTCAAGTTTCTTAGCGGTGCATGGTCCAATAAAGACAATCTTGGACTCTGGATTTTGTTTTCTTACCAAACGAGCGGTCAGAACCATTGGAGTAAGTGCCATAGAGATAGCATCAGCATGCTCTGGGTGCTCTTTTTTAGCCATTGCAGACCAGGAAGGACAGCAGCTTGTTCCCATAAATGGAAGCTTTTCTGGAACTTCTTTGACAAAGTCTTCTGCTTCCTGAACAGTACAGAGGTCAGCACCGGTTGCTACCTCTTCTACCTCGGCGAATCCCATCTCCTTGAATGCCTCACGAAGACGACCAACGCTACCCTTGCCAAACTGACCAACAAATGAAGGAGCCACAATTGGAACAACGGTGTAACCCTCATTGATAGCCTGAATTACCTGGAAAATCTGGCTCTTATCGGCAATTGCACCAAAGGGGCAATTGACCAGGCACTGACCACAAGATACGCACTTCTCGTAATCAATATCTGCGCGACCATGCTCATCGGAGCCAATAGCGTCCATACCACAAGCAGCAGCGCAAGGACGTACGTGGTGATGAATTGCCTGGTAAGGGCAAACCTTGAAGCACATGCCACACTGAATGCACTTCTCCTGGTCAATGTATGCCTTTTTGTCTACGAAGCTAATTGCCTCTTTAGGACAAATCTCTCGACAAGGGTGCGCAAGACAACCTTGGCACGCGTTGGTAACGCGATACACGTTGTCCTCGCAGGCGTTACACGCAAACTTAACGATGTTAATCAGCGGTGGCTGGTAATAAACCTCAGGTCGAGAGGCCTCTTCCAAGCCGTCAGAAATAAGCTCTGGTTGATCAACGCCCTGCATAGGCATGCCCATAGTCATGCGAATGCGCTCGCCAACAATAGCGCGCTCCAAGAAGACGCTCTCACGATACGTAGCAATATCACCAGGAATAATCTTGTACGGCAGCTCTTCCATCTGGTGAGCAATTTCATCAACGCGCTTATCTGCTTTTTCATACGCAAGCGTTGAAACTTCTTTAAATACCTTCCTGCGGATTTCAGTCAGGTTGGTATAGACACCTCGCATTGTGCCAGGCATTTCTCCCCCTCCTCGTTCACTTTATGCACGTCTGGGTAACGTATCCGCATAAAATGAATGTATGTCTCTACCACAAAGTATGTACTATAAGTCCACCTCGGTGACACCAAAATAAGAAAATCGCTCTGGAATATCCGTTTTAATCACAATTTTTGCGCCCGTCACTGGATGAATAAATCCAACGCGATATGCATGCAGCATTAACGGCTGCGGCCTATGCTTCTTTTTTGTTCCGCGTTGCAGAGACGGCACACCTCCATACAGCGTGTCTCCTATCAGGGGAAATCCGAGTGACGAGAGATGCACTCTAATTTGATGCTTTCTTCCTGTCAGCAAATTGACCAGTAGCAAGCTTTGAGTTTGACCTTGTGCTGACGACGCAACCTTAATAAGGCGCACCTCCGTTTGAGAAGGCTTACCTGTGGCTGAGATTCTCATCTTCTGAGCGTCATGCCGATCTTTTCCAATTGCCTTATCTATCAGCACTTTATTTAGTTCAAATGCTCCCTTAACAGCAGCCAGATACTCTTTAGAAAGCTCCTTGGAGGCAATAAGCTGGTCAAACTGAGACTGCGTTTCTTTTTTGAGCGAGAAAAGCACTATGCCCGTAGTCTCTCTATCAAGGCGATTCAGAGCTTGGACCTGGGAAAGGTCTATCTGGCTTGAGCTCTCAAGTGCGTGGAGTTTCTCGCAAACTACGTCGGTTAGAGAAGGCTCATGGGTACCGTCCGCATGAACGATAATTCCTGCTGGTTTATTCACGGCAAGTAGATAGTCGTCCTGATACAAAACCTCAAGGTTGTTGTCAGACTGAAGTTCATCCATGCTACTCGCCTCGCTTAACTACATAGCGCTGCTCAGAGAGAACCTGGGCAAATGACTCGATTGTGCTCCACACATGGTCGGTGCGTCGCCAGGCAACACTAACCGAGTACGACATCTCTTTTCCCAGCTCAATGATGTGAAGACCAGACGTTTCAAAGTCGTAGTAAGAAGAGGCCACTAGCTCAGATGGCAAGAAGCACGCACCAACGCCTCTCAT
Source organism: uncultured Atopobium sp. (assembly GCA_963548345.1). Taxonomy (GTDB): domain Bacteria; phylum Actinomycetota; class Coriobacteriia; order Coriobacteriales; family Atopobiaceae; genus Lancefieldella. The sequence continues at coordinate 3,048 of CAUUUQ010000024.1, forward strand.
TGCAAGCGCCAAAAGCGTCTCGGAGTTTCTGGACATGACCTTGATAGTGGGAGAAATGCCCGACGCAGCAAATGCATGGCGAGCAAAACTACCAGCAATATCTCGCTTACCTACCGTTAAGAAGGGGCAAGCTTCCAAAGCCGTGAGCTTTCCCGTCTTTTTGACTTGCGCGACAACCGAGTCAACCTTATCTGCATACAAAGACTCAAGAAGCGCTTGAGAAACAACCAGAACGATCTTCTCGTCAAACAGCTTTTTAACAACCAGGTCATACGACGATGAATTAACCGTTGCAACAATCAAGTCAAGCTGGCCTTCAGCTAGCCACTCGACAAGCTCGTCATTCTCGCCTTCATCAAGCTCAATAGAGATATTTGGGTGCAATTTTTGGAAAGCAGCAATGGAGCGCGGCATGATGATGTGGCCTCGTGTAGCAGTGACACCAACACGCAGGCGGCCTCGCTCATTGCCCGCAATATCAAGAAACTCTTGATCCATAGCGCGGCGCTGAGCCTGGAACCTACGGGCATAACGCAAGAACTCTTCTCCCGCAAACGTGAGCGACAGCGGGACCGTACGTTCTAGCAGCTTAGAGCCAAGTTCTTTTTCTGCTGCCGCAATATTTGCCGAGAGCGTTTGCTGCGTTACGCTCAGGCGTTCAGCCGCCTTGGTGAAGCTCTTTTCTTCTGCAACGGCAACAAAATAATCCATGGTTTGAAAGTTCATTTTTGCTCCCACTGTATTACAAAAATTACTTGTGATTATAACCATTGAAAACAGTTGGACTTCAACTTTTTAGTTGCCTACTCTATTTACATAAGAAATTCGTTTGGAGTGGATGCATGGTAGAGCTAATAGTACTAAGTGCCTTTGCGGTGATGCTCATCGTAGGCACAGCCCTATCCTTCCCTCTTACATCTATTTTGACCATTGGTTTCTTCCTCTTTTTTGGTTACGGTCTCTCTCGCAAAATCTCTGCAAAAAAGCTTCTTTTAGCAGCCTTTGAGTCTGTCTGGGAAGTTAAAACAATTATTGCGCTGTTTGCTGTTGTTGGTGCTATGAGTGCAGCATGGCGAGCAGCTGGAACCATTCCAGAGATTGTCAGCATTTCTGCTTCTCTTATTTCTCCGTCTATCTTTATTCTGGCAACCTTCTTACTCTGCACTATGATGTCTATGCTTTTGGGCACCGCATTTGGTACCGCTGCAACCATGGGTATCATCTGCATGTCTATTGGTAAGGCAATTGGAGCAAGTGAGTTCTTTATTGGTGGCGCTGTTCTTGCAGGTAGCTACTTTGGCGATCGTTGTTCCCCTATGTCTACCAGCGCAATCCTTGTTTCGCAACTCACCGATACCAATCTATCCAAGAACATTAACCGCATGCTTCGTACCAGCGTAGTGCCTTTTATTGCTGCGTGTGTTATCTACGTGGCCTGGGACTTCTTTATGGCAAACACGGGAACTATTCCCGATGTTACTGGTCTTCTGAGCCGTTCCTTTAGGCTTTCTTTGATTTCACTTACACCAGCACTTCTTGTAATTGTTTTCTCGCTTCTTAAGGTTGATGTCATTGTGACCATGGCATCCAGCCTGGTATTGGCCTGTATTCTGTGTGTCACCATCCAGCGAGTTCCTCTTGAGGACCTGCCTGTCATCCTGCTCTTTGGCCTTCGTGCTCCAGGAGCTACCGTTGCAAACATGGTTAATGGTGGTGGCGTCTTCTCCATGATGAACGTCTTAACAATCGTGACCATTTCTTCAAGCTACGCTGGTCTTTTCCAGACAACTGGCCTGCTTCGCCGTATGTGCCAGCTGGTAGCTGACCTCTCCGATAACTCCACGCCTTTCTTTGGCGTTCTGATTACCAGCATGTTTACCTCAATGGTTTCTTGCAACCAGACCTTGGCCATTATGCTGACAAACGATTTGTGTGAGAACGCAGAAGACTCTTCAAGCGCCCTTGCTTTGGACATCGAGAATAGCGCTGTAATTCTTGCTCCTCTGGTACCGTGGTCCATCTCAAACATCTCGGTACTCTCTGCAATTGGCGCACCTTCAATGAGCCTTCTAGCTGCAAGCTTCCTCTATTTGCTGCCTCTTTGGACTCTGGGGATTTCCCTGTGGCTCCATCGCCGTCCAGCTAAGATTGACGGTCATCGTGCTCGTTGGCTTGGCCTCACCTCCGACGATGTCCGTAGCTGCTCATGGCCTCGCGTAGAGGATTCAGAATCTGCTGACTCTACTGCAAACCTTCCTGCCGTAAAGGTTGCTTAACAAAACAAACCCTCCCGAGTCACAGACACGAGAGGGTTTACGTTTGACTGTTAGAATCCGTTAGCCGTTACAGTCTGGCTTTTACCTCAGCAACAAGCTGGTCAGCAGGCACCTGTACCTGCTCGTGAGACTCCATGTCACGAAGAGTTACCGCGCCAGCTTCAACCTCATCTGGACCAATGACCACGCAAAGCGTTGCACCCATCTTATCTGCCTGCTTAAACTGAGCCTTTAGCGAACGGCCAGTACGATCAGCTTCGCATCTAATGCCAGCCTCACGTAGTGCCAGCACAGCATCAAATACAACAGGAGCCTGCTCAGCACCTGCGCAAGCTACATAGACACAGCTTGGAGCCGCTGGCTCGGCTGCAACACCAAGAGCTTCCAGCGCAAGCATAATGCGCTCAAAACCAACAGCAAATCCAACACCTGGAGTTGGCTTTCCGCCTTCAAGCTCAACAAGACCGTCATAACGACCGCCACCGCCAATGGCGCCAACACCAGCGTTTGGAACCTCTACCTCAAAGACGGTACGCGTATAGTAATCCAAACCACGAACAAGTGTTGGATCCTCAACGTATGAAATACCAGCAGCATCCAAATATGCCTTGACCTGCTCATAGTGAGCACGGCAATCATCACACAGGTTGTCAGAAATCAGCGGAGCGTCCTTCATGACCGCATGACAACTCTCGTTTTTGCAGTCAAACGCACGCAGCGGATTAATCTCTGCACGCTCAAGACAGTCCTCACACATCTCATCCTTATGGTCAAGAATAAACTGCTTGACCTTCTCGCGATATGCAGGGCGACACTCCGCATCACCCATGGAGTTAATCATGAGCTTCATATCAGCTGGCGAGAAACCCATCTGCTCGTAAAACTTCATCAACATGATGATGGACTCTGCATCGGCAGCAGGATCAGAGGCTCCAAGCCACTCAACACCTACCTGGTGGAACTGACGCAAACGGCCCTTCTGAGGACGTTCTCCCCTGAACATTGACTCGGCGTACCAAAGTTTTGCAGGAGTTCCTCCCTGTGGCACAAAGTTGTGTTCAACAGCAGCACGGACCACACCAGCAGTTCCCTCAGGACGCATAGCCATACGCTGACGAGGCTTAAGACCGGACTCGTTGCCGGAAGCTAGCAGGTCATCAAGCAAAGCGCCTGAAAAAACGCGGAACATCTCTTTACGTACCACATCAGTTGACTCACCAATACCGTGTACAAACGTATCTACCTGCTCAAGTGCAGGAGTCTCAATGCGGTCAAAACCGTAAGTACCAAACAGATGGCGGGCAACATCTTGCATATGCTCCCAAGAGCGCATATAGCCGCCGTAAAGATCTTCGGTACCTTGAATTCTCTGACCCATGAATCCTCCTTGTTACAAACATAGATGTTTCTAGTTTACCCATGAGAGACAGCTCTAGCGCAGAAAAGGTTTTATTACTTTTTGAAACCTATGAAAAAATCCGATTATTTTCTAGAAAACGTGAAAAAGTGCGTATGTGAGGGTTGCTTTTTAATTCCTACCATTTAGTATGAATTAGCGGATTTTGGGGTATGACAAAAACATCGGTGACATTGGCGTTTGTCTTTGCCACAAAACCGTACTAGCACAAGGTTTTGCTCGCCCTAGAGCTGCCCAAACTTGCTAGTTACAAACGTATCACGTGCTTGCACGTAGAGATATTTGGAGAGAGATTTATGGCAACTGAGCTACTCCGTGTAAACGGAATTTCTGCAGGTACCGAGGAGAAATCCATCCTGCATTCAATTGATCTGAGCATTGGTGATGGCCAGGCTCACGTTCTAATGGGACCTAACGGCGCAGGTAAATCAACACTTGGCCGCGTCATTATGGGTGATCCTACCTATACGATTACCGATGGTTCCCTTATCTTTAACGGCGAGGATGTAACTGAGCTTGCTGCAGATAAGCGCTCCCTTGCGGGCATCTTCCTCTCCTATCAGGCACCAGTTGAGGTTCCTGGCGTTCCTCTTTATTCATTCCTGCGTACCATTACACAGATGCGCCCTGAGCTTAAGATGACCGCTCGTCAGTTCCGTCAGCGTGTTGGCCAGATTTCTGATCAGCTTGAGCTTGATCAGGGCTTCTTGATGCGTGAGCTTAACGTTGGCTTCTCTGGTGGCGAGAAGAAAAAGGTTGAGATGCTCCAGCTTCTGCTGCTCCAGCCTAAACTTGCCATTCTCGACGAGACTGATTCAGGTTTGGACGTTGACGCACTCTCCGTTGTTTCAAAGGGTATTCAGGCCTATCGTGAGACCTGCGACGGCTCGCTGCTCATCATTACCCACAATACCCGCATTCTTGAGCGTCTTGAGATTGACCGTACTCACGTTATGGTTAAGGGTCACCTGGTAGCAGATGGTTCTGCAGACCTCATCAACCAGATTGATCACGAGGGCTTTGAGCGTTTTGAGAACCAGACTGATGAGGGCGGTGCTAACTAGTGAGCGAGAAGAAGCGATCTGAGGTCGCTGATGTAGACCGCTCGCTCTACGACTTCACCAAGTCCGAAGAGGGTTACGAGCGCTACGATGATGGCCTTACGCCAGAAATTGTGCGTGCTATTTCCGAGAAAAAAGAAGAGCCCGAGTGGATGCTCCAGATGAGGTTGTCGGCTCTGGAAACCTATCACCAGCGCCAGATGGCCACCAACTGGGGACCTTCTATTGCAGGTTTGGATTTGAATCATATCTCCACGTATGTCTCGCCAAAAACTCAGCAGGCAAACAGCTGGGACGACGTACCTGAGGATATTAGGGATACCTTTGATCGTCTGGGCATTCCACAGGCAGAGGCAGAGAGCCTTGCTGGCGTTGGCGCTCAGTACGATTCTGAGATTGTCTATCACAACATGCGCGAGGAAGTTGCTGAACAGGGTGTTATTTACACCACCATTGAGGATGCTCTGCACGATCCGCAGTGGGAGCCTGTTGTTAAAGAGTACTTTGGCAAGCTGATTCCTCCAACAGATCACAAGTTTGCGGCTCTGCACTATGCCGTATGGTCTGGTGGTTCTTTTGTCTATGTTCCTAAAAATGTCACCCTGGACTACCCACTTCAGAGCTACTTTAGACTGAATGCTCAGGGCGCTGGCCAGTTTGAACACACACTTATTATTGTTGAGGAAGGCGCTGACCTGCACTTTATTGAGGGCTGCTCCGCACCTAAATACTACGCAGCAAACCTCCACGCAGGAGCTGTTGAGCTCTTTGTTAAGGATGGGGCACGTCTGCGTTACTCGACCATCGAAAACTGGTCCAAGAACATGTACAACCTCAACACCAAGCGCGCCATCATTGGCAGCAATGCAAAGATGGAGTGGGTCTCGGGCTCTTTTGGTAGCCACGTTTCCTATCTCTACCCATCTACAATCATGAACGGCGATTCTTCTAACTGCGAGTTCACCGGTATTACGTTTGCAGGCGCCACACAGGACCTGGATACGGGCTGCAAGGTTATTATCAACGGCTCCAACAACTCGGCAAACGTTGACACCAAGTCCATCTCCAAGGACGGTGGCGTCAATACTTTCCGCTCAGCCGTGAACGTTGGACGTAAGGCAGAAAACGCCCGCGTAGCGTTCTCGTGCCAGTCCCTGATGCTGGATAACATCAGCCGCTCCGACACCATCCCAGAGATGGATGTGCGCAATGCAACTGCTCAGATTGGCCACGAGGCAACTATTGGCCGTATTTCTGACGACACCGTTTTGTACCTGATGAGCCGCGGCTGCTCTGAGGCCGAGGCTCGCACCATGGTAGTCAACGGATTTGCAAACCCTGTCTCAAAGGAACTCCCTATGGAGTACGCCGTTGAGATGAACAACCTCATTAAACTTGAGATGGAAGGAGCGATTGGCTAATGGATAACGTTTTGATTAATCGCGCCAACGTTCCTGCAGCTCAGACATGGAACCGTCTACGCGCTAACTCACTGTCAGTTACCGTGCCTAATCACGCTGATGCAGGCAAAGTGTACCTGCCCTTGCCGCGCCTTTTTGAGCGCATTGAATGTGGAATGGGCCAGGAGGTTACTGACTACGTAGAGTCTCAGGCATTTAAGTCCGATTTCTACAACGTTCCCGCTCATACCAAGCGAGAAGAGCCTATTGTTGTTGCTGTTTCTGCAGCTCAAAACCAGTGCGCTAACACCGGCGTTATTGTACGTGAAGGTGCTGAGGCCACTGTAGTTATCGCCGCTTTTGCAGGCGACGCGGGCGATGGCGCACCTGCGGGCGGCGCCGCGAACGGCAGTAACGCGCTCCCAACAAGCGCTGCGCTCACCCGCATTGTGGTTGAGACTGGTGCAAAGCTGCACCTTATTGAGATGCTTGGCGTCAACGAGGGCCAGCAGCACCTTGAAAGCGTTGGCCTCGAGATTCACCAGAACGCGGCTGTTGATGTTAAGCAGTACGCTCTGGGTGGATCAACCATCGGTCTTGGACTCACCGCTAACTTAGTTGGTGCTCGAGCTCGCCTTGACCTCAACAATCGCTATCACGCCACTCACGAAGAGACGCTTGATATCAACCACCTAGTACGCATGCGTGGTACCTCTACGCGCGCGCAGCTCACCGAGTCTGGCGTCCTTAACGAGGCAGCTAAGAAGACGCTTCGCGCAACCATCGATCTTGTCCGCGGTGCAAAGGATGCCCAGGGCAACGAGATTGAAACGGTCATGATTCTTGGTGACGACGTTGTCAACAAGACCATGCCTGTTATTCTCTGTGATGAGGACGATGTTGCTGGTAACCACGGAGCTACCATCGGATCCGTCTCCCCTGAGCAACTTGATTACCTTGCAGCTCGAGGACTTTCTCGCCAGGCTGCTGAGCAGCTGTTTATACGCGCTCTCTTTGAAGACGCCATCATCAACGCGCCTGAGGAGATTTCCCACCGCGTGGCTGTTGAGCGTTGCGAGGCTGAGCTGGGCGCAGAAATTGCTCACGACTATGACGAAGCTGCGGCTAGTAACGATGCTGCTAGCAACGACGTAGCTGACAACGATGGCAACGATTCTTGCTCCGAGACCAATTCCAACAAAGGTGGTGTCGCGTAATGACCGACGCAGAAGTTGCTCAGATTACCGATAACCCTTACAAGGCAGATTTTCCAATTCTGGCAGCAAACCCCGAGGTAGCTTACTTGGACAGCGCTGCTACTTCTCAGCGCCCACGCGCGGTTATTGAGGCGCAGTCTAGCTTCTACGAAACCATGAACGCAAACGCTCTGCGCGGATTGTACCGTTGGAGTGTGGAAGCAACCGCAGCTATCGAGGGAGCTCGCGCTTCGATTGCAAAGTTCATTGGCGCTGTCGATAAAAACGGCAAGCCAGAAAGCCAGCAGATTATCTTTACGCGCAACACTTCTGAGGCGCTTAATCTGGTTGCTTCAAGCCTTGGTCGCTATGCGCTTAAACCAGGCGATGACGTGGTCATTTCCATCATGGAGCACCACTCCAATATCATCCCTTGGCAGCAGATTTGCAAGGCTACCGGTGCCAATCTGGTATACCTGCGCATGAACTCGCAGTACCAGATTACGCCTGAAGAGATTGCATCAAAGATCACCGAGCGAGCAAAGATTGTGTCCGTCACACACGTCTCCAACGTGCTGGGTACTCACAATGACATCAAGGCCATTGCCAAGCGCGCTCACACTATGGGCGCCTACATGGTAGTTGACGCCGCTCAGTCTGCACCTCACATCCCTATTGACGTGCACGATCTTGACTGCGACCTGTTGGCTTTCTCGGCACACAAGATGTGCGGACCTATGGGCATTGGTGTGCTTTGGGGCCGCTCTGAGCTGCTTGATGCCATGCCGCCATTCCTTACCGGCGGTGAGATGATTGATTCCGTCACCGAGACCAGCGCCGTTTGGGCTCCTGTTCCCGAGAAGTTTGAGGCGGGTACGCAGGACGCTGCAGGTATCTATGCTACCGGTGTTGCTGTCGAATACCTCAACGGCTTGGACATGGCAAAGATCGAGAAGCGAGAAGAACTTCTCGCCAGGTACTTGGTGCAGCAACTGTGCACGCTGGACTTTGTTGATATCGTGGGCTCCAAGCTGGGACAGAATCACGTGGGCGCTGTGGCGTTTAACGTGCGAGGCGTTCATCCACACGACGTCTCGAGCATCCTAGACATGAACAACGTTTGCATTCGCGCTGGTCATCACTGTGCCGAGCCGCTTTTGATTGAGCTGCACGAGTCCAGCACGTGCCGCGCATCCGTTGCGTTCTACAACGATAAACACGACATTGACCAGCTGATCGAGGGTCTTAACCAGGTATGGAAGATCTTTGGCAGCGCGGTCAGCAGCAAATAAACAAGGAGTTGAAATAAGTGGCAGCAAACGACCTGTATAACGCTGAGTTTATGGACCACGTTTCTCACCCCGATTACAAATATCAGATGGATAACCCAACCGTTTCTCACGAGGGCGTTAACCCTTCTTGTGGCGATGAGCTGACGTTTTCCGTGCGTATTGAGGACGGAAAGATTGCCGAGGCTGCTTTTGTCGGCAGTGGATGCGCAATTTCTCAGGCGTCCGCCGACATCATGAGCGACCTGATGATTGACCGCACTCCAGAAGAGGCTATTGAGCTCTGCAAACTCTTCGGTCGCATGATTCGCGGAGAAGAGACTGACGAGGCTGTGCTTGACCAGCTGGAAGACGCCAACATTCTGCACGACATCGCTCACATGCCTGCACGCGTTAAGTGCGCTGAGCTGGCATGGCACACGCTCGAGGAGATGCTCGAGGCTCACAACAGCGGTTCCACCGCAGCCGGCGCATCGACCACCGAGGACGGCGCCGCAAGTGCAGGAAACGGCGACGCCGCGAGCGCGGGCAGCGGCAGCGCCAAGGACGGCGAGTAGTCGTGGCCGGAATGTTCTCTACAAAGGGAATGTACGCGCTTCGCGCAATGGCTGACCTGGCCGTTCACGACGGCTGGGTCTCGCTGGGCGACGTTTCCGAGCGCCAGAACATCTCGCGCAAGTACCTTGAGCAGGTCATTGCCTTGATGCACAAGGCGGGTTACGTCGAGAGTCTGCGCGGAAAGGGCGGCGGCTATCGTCTCACGCGCAAGCCCGAGGAATACACGCTGGGCGAGATTCTTCGCGCGGCCGAAGGCAATCTTGCTCCCGCTAGCTGTTTGAACTGCACAAACACCACACTTTGCCCTCAGATGGAGTCTTGCACCACCATCAACATCTGGCGAGATCTTGGCCGCATGACCTCCAGTTTCTTGGACAGCAAGACGCTTGCGGACATCGCCCACAACGAAGGCAACATGCACGTCTCCCCCGCCGACAATCCCACTGCTGAGTAAACGTTTAAGCTGCGCATTTATTATCGTGTGCGGTGGGACTTGCACAGCGAGAAGACTTTGGAGTGCACCGGGTTTCTCGCGAGAAGAGCGCACCGGGAGTGCGCCGAGTGTGCACTGAGTGCGCGCTAGATGTGTTCCGAATGCGCGCCTGATTTCTACAAAGAATCTGTAACTTTTGCCTAAAAGCATCAAAGAATCTGTGGATTTGCCTGATTTCATTAAAGAATCTGTGCCAGATTTACAGATTCTTTGCACTTTTTAGGCAACTTAAAAGGGTCTTAGGCTCACTTGCTCTGAATTTAACGGAGCTTTTCTAGCTCACTCCATAATTTAATTCTTTTTGCTCTTTCCATTTTTCTGCGATCAGGTGATGTGTGTCTTCTTGGCATTTCCAGCTGATTTCTAATTGAATTAAACATGTTATCCATAAAAATGATGTCGTCATACTCAGCTTTTCCAATAACGAACTCCAATATGCCAGCTGAAACGAGCTCATTATTACGTTGATAGTCGCGCATTGAAACATCTGCTAATTCATGTACAGCGCCATTATATTCAATGGCTGCCTGTCTATTTGTATCTGCATTGCAGTCACCTTTTGAAAGTAATAAATCAATAGCCCTTGTTTTCTCCGTAGACTTCCTGCTCTTTAATTGCTGAATCCGTACTTCCTTATTTAGCTCAACCTTAGGAATTGCATAACCACCTGCAGACATAGGGAGCGAAGCACGAAGAGCAAGTTTTACTTCCATCGGAGAAGCGGCATTTTCAAAAGAATACAAAGACGCCAATCTAGCATTCCTTATTCCGCGGCATCCAGATACTGAAGACAAATAACGCTCAAAGTCTGTCTTTTGAAAGACAGGTTCATACCAATTAGATCTTAATTCAGAGGTAGATGGATCGATGGCAAACCTGCCTTGAAATTCTGAAATTAGCATCACGGTTTCTAGTAACGTTTGTTCCTGGGCCAATTCAATCATGAGTTCAAAAGGTGATGCCACTTTAATTGCTAATTTACCGAGAGTTAGTTCCATACATGATGTCTGGGCAAAATGGGACGAAGTATGAAATTTTATTTCACTCGATCGGTAAGTCCTTTTCTTCTCGTCAACCACCAATTCAATTGGATTAACCAGCATTATTCCTAGATTGGAAAATACCTCTTTCTTGATTTGATCAAGCTCCACAGTTAACGACTCTGTATGAATTCCGGCACTTGGCGAGTCATGGTGAATCAGTCCGTGACCCTTAATTCTCATAGCACGGAATAATTGTAAAGCTGTTGTATGTGATAGATAAAATTCCATAAGCCAATAGTATTTTCTTAAGAAAAACTTGCAACCCAAGTCGCTGATTGTAGATAAGCGCCATTTGTTGTAAAACTGCAGGTCAGGGATATCTATCAGAAAATCATTGCTCCTAAATGCCCAGCTAGTAGCGTTAGACCTTCCATGCGACGTATTCTCGGTCAAATTTCGGTCAAATTCAATTTGCGCCAAATTCGTAATTTTCATTTTTCTGTGAGAATGCACTGAGGAGCGAAAATCTAATCTTCCTTGTATAAAAGTTGCCTAAAAAGTTAAAAGAATCTGTAAAACGGCCACAGAATCTTTGACAAAATCAGGCAAATCCACAGACTCTTTGACGAATTTAGGCAAAATCCACAGAATCTTTTCACTTTTCAGGCGCGCATTATAACTCGCACCAGACGCATCAACCGCCTCTCGCGAGAAGGGCGTGCTAAGTGCACGTCTTTCGCGCATACTGCGTCCAACAAAAAAACGGACCTGGAGAAAATCCAGGTCCGTCGCATTAACTAGCAGCGAGCGTGTGCGTGGGTTAGTTCCAAGCCTTACCGTCGGAACCAAACTCGCGGATGAGCTCCTTGGTGCGCTCGACGATTGCCTCACGACCAGGCTTCAGGAGCTTACGAGGATCGTAGCCCTTGCCGTTGTCAACAAGGCCAGCCTCAACGTACTTCTTGGTTGCCTCAGCAAAGACAAGCTGAAGATCGGTATTGACGTTAATCTTGGAAATGCCCATAGAGATAGCCTTCTGAACCTGCTCTACAGGAATGCCGGTGCCACCGTGAAGAACAAGTGGAAGATCGCCAACGCGCTCCTTGATAGCCTTGAGCTGGTCGAAGGAGAGGCCCTCCCAGTTAGCTGGGTAGATACCATGAATGTTGCCGATGCCGCATGCAAGGAAGTCAACGCCCAGGTCAGCAATCTTTGCGCACTGCTCAGGATCAGCAAGCTCGCCCTTAGCGGTAACGCCGTCCTCGGTGCCGCCGATGCCGCCGACCTCAGCCTCAACAGAAATACCCTTTGCGTGAGCTGCCTTTACGACCTCTTCGGTGCGCTTAAGGTTGGTCTCAAAATCAGGCTCGTGAGAACCATCGTACATAATGGAAGTAAATCCAGCCTCGATGCACTTGAATGCATCCTCATATGAACCGTGGTCAAGGTGAAGAGCAACTGGAACGGTGATGTTCTTGTCCTCAACAAGACGACGAACCATGTCTGCAACAACGCGGTAGCTTACCTGCCACTTTGCTGCGCCGCTGGTGCACTGAATGATGACAGGAGACTGGAGCTCTTCTGCTGCATCAAGGATTGCTGCGGTCCACTCAAGGTTGTTCTCGTTGAATGCGCCGATGCCATAGTGGCCCTTCTCGGCACTCTGGAGCATGGCTTTTGCGCTTACAAGCATGCTAAACCTCCGTTTGACGGAAAACTGATACATATAAATGATACCTTGTTTCATCACCTTTGATACGGTCGTTTTTAACAAATACATGGCGAGAAACACGCGCATAAGAAAATCGCTTAGTTACTCACAGAACTTCTCGCCATTTCCGACACTGAAGTTGTATGTTGGATGAAACTTAATGCCCTCTGATGTTGCGATTTAGCGACGAAACATTACATCTTCACAAAAATGAGGTAGGCTATCAGTTCGAAGAAAGGAGCATCTTGTGAGCTATAAGCACTTTGATGCAGACAAAACTCGATTAGCTTCGCCTGCTCAGCCTACAGATGAGGCAACAAACGAGAAGCCCAGCCTTCTTAAGGACGTCTCAATTACCCAAATTTTGGCAACATCGCTTGCCGCGGTGACTGCGTTTGTACTGTCAAACCAGATTGGTATTGCAGGCTCGATTATCGGCGTGGCCGTTGGTGCCGCCGCCTCGGCGCTTGCTTCGCAGATTTACCAGAACGTTATCAGGCGCTCCACGCATAAGTTCCGCGCTAGCGACAACGATGAATATAACCAGCAGGCATATCCAAACAGCAGCCAAACAACGCTTGAAGGCACACAATATATGCCTCGAGCACAATATGCACCTTCTCGCGATTATTATCCCAACGCTGACTCTGGTACAGGGCAGTCGTCGCAGGTAAATCGCACACCAACGCTGTCTCGCAAGCGTGTAAGAGCGCTGACTATCGTGACCATTATTTCAATTATCTTTACCATTTCTGCCGTCATTCTTTATGCCATGTTCCTCAGCTATATCACCGACGGATCTGGCCTGGGACCAAAGGTCAGCACAACCCCAGTTGTGACGGAAAAAACTACGAATACCAGCAATTCGACGGATAAGAAAGACGATTCCAGCTCTTCTAGCGAGAAGACCGACGAGTCAAGCAAGTCCACTGATTCCAAGGATTCCTCTTCGGAGAGTACTGACTCCAAGAAATCAGAGACCACCAGCTCCGACAGCTCGTCTAGTTCGGAAAAGACCAGCGACTCGAGCAGCTCAAGCAGCTCGTCTGAGAGCAATTCTTCCAGCAACAACTCTGGAACGGGCAGCTCAAGCAGCAATTCTGGTTCCAATCAGAACTCTGGCTCTGGTAATAGTTCTGACAGTGGCTCCAGCGGTTCTGGCTCAAACAGCTCCAATGGAGGCAACTAAGTCGCGGTCGCAGCAGTCGCCGGCACCGCGACCACTGCAACACACCTAACAGCAACAACAAGCAGCAGCTCACACAGAGCTTGCTACAGAAAGGATGGGTATGGAAACCACAAACGCATGGAAAAAGTACACCTCGGAGGACCTGGACAAACTTCAGTCGTTTACCGAGGGCTACAGAAAGTTTATCTCCGAGAACAAGACTGAGCGCGAGTGCGCCGCAAGCGCTATCAAGCTTGCCGAAGCAGCAGGTTACGTTAAGCTTTCTGACGCCATCGCTGCAGGTAAAACCCTCAAGGCTGGCGACAAAGTCTATGCAGACATTCGCGGCAAGTCCGTCATCTTTGTCCAAATTGGTACCAAATCTCTGGAAGAGGGCCTAAACATTCTTGGTGCTCACATCGACTCCCCTCGCCTGGACGTCAAGCAGAACCCTCTTGAGGAGCGCAATGAGCTTGCTACCCTTGACACCCACTACTACGGCGGCGTCAAAAAATACCAGTGGGTCACTATTCCTCTGGCAATTCATGGCGTTCTTGCACTTAAAGACGGTAGCGTCGTAAACATATGCGTTGGCGAGGATCCAACTGACCCTGTTTTCTGCATCTCCGACCTTCTCATCCACTTGAGCGCTGAGCAGCTTGGAAAGACTGCTTCTAAGGTTATTGAGGGCGAGATGCTGGATCTTATTGTTGGCAATCGTCCACTTGTTTGGGGCCAGAATGGCGAGAAACCCGCTGATGCAGAGGGCGACGAGCCAAAGGAAGCCGTTAAGGCTAACGTCATCAACATCCTGAAGGACCTCTACGGCATTGAGGAAGCAGACCTTCTCTCCGCTGAGCTTGAGATTGTTCCTGCAGGTCCTGCTCGTGACATGGGCTTTGACCGCTCCATGATCTTGGGCTACGGTCACGATGACCGCAGCTGCTCCTACCCTTCCCTGATTGCGCAGCTTGAGTGCGATGTTCCTGCACGTACCTCCGTCACCATCCTGACCGACAAGGAAGAGATTGGCTCCGTTGGCGCCACTGGCATGAACTCCCTCTTCTTTGAGAACATCATGGCAGAGGTCCTGGCGCTTGCTGGTTTTGAGTCTCCACTTTCCCTACGCCGCTGCATGGCTAACTCCTACATGCTCTCCAGTGATGTTTCTGCTGGTTATGACCCTAGCTTTACGGGTAGCTTTGAAATCAAGAACTCTGCCATCATGGGTCACGGCCTTGCATTCAACAAGTTCACTGGTAGTGGCGGCAAGTTTGGCTCCAACGACGCTGATGCCGAGTACGTAGCGCTGATTCGTCGCATTATGGACAACGCCGGCGTTCAGTTCCAGACCGCTGAGCTTGGTCGCGTTGACGCTGGTGGCGGCGGAACTATCGCATATATGTTGGCTAAATATGGCATGCACGTCATCGACTGCGGTGTTCCTGTTCTTTCCATGCACGCACCTTGGGAGATTGCAAACAAGGCCGACATCTTTGAGGCCTATCGCGGATACTGCGCATTCCTCGAGTTCAGCGAGTAATTAAGCTGCTCAAATAAGTTTTACGTGCACGAAAATCAAGCTAACAAGAAAGACGTGAGAGGCAAACTCTCACGTCTTTTTCTGTATCAAATCCAAGGCGAGAAACCCATCCAGCCCGCAGTGAACTGCCTCCCATTTCTTGGACACGAGAAATAGGAGGCAGTTCAAAACACACCTAAGTCGGATAATCTGTTAAAAAGACGTATACATGACGCTGAAAATACCTCAATCATGCAGAATATCTTCATTAGGTGTGTAAAATGCCCGCATTTGAGCAGATTATCTGACTTAGGTGTGTTCCGTAGATACTAAATTTATCGATAGTTAAATTCCTTATATTTGTCTATTCAATTTCAAGCATATTAGATGAAGTTTATGCATAGAGATGCATATCGGGTAGTGCGACCGCCTAGCTGCCTGACTATCTTGATTAAGAACATATCGATTCTTCAGCAGAACCTACCAAAGCTGCGCTATTTTGTGCGCCAGGCCTAAAAGCC
>CAUUUQ010000025.1:0-17652 GCA_963548345.1 uncultured Atopobium sp.
GTAGGCTAGAAGGTAGTAAGGAAATAGCCTTACACCACTTTTTGAGACGTAACTACCAAAATCGTCTTGGAAACACCGATTCCATAACTTTCAGTCAAATTAACGTGCAAATCATTCGCCGCGCCACCGTTTTGAGGCGAGCCGACCTCTCGATAAGTCACTTCCAGCAGCACAAGCAAAAGAGCCGCTGGCTTCAGCGGCTCTTTTGCTCTTTTGCTCTTTTGCTCTTTTGCTTTGTTGCTTGCAGGTCCGTAGACTACTTAGTGCCTGAAGAACTGTCGCTTGTACCTGTGGTGTTAGTGGTACCAGTGGTTCCTGTTGTTCCAGTTGTGGTGTTCTTCTTTGTTGAAGAGTCTCCACCAACGATGCCGCCAAGCACACGGACCGGCGTAAATGACGTTGCAATCTGGTCACGCAATTCTTTTTGGATGGTGTCGTTTGCACCAGTAATGACCATGGTGATATTTACTCCATCAGAAGACTGCGTCTTTGAGAACGTAAAGGTAAAGATAGGTGTTGCATCTCCGCCAGGTTTAAGGAATCCAAAGAGCTGAGATTTCTGAAGCTCGCCTTGGTCATTTCTGTGAACACTGACGTGATAGACAACGGTATTGATTCGTGGGTTGAGCAGCGCATTAATAGCAAATGCCTGCGCCTGGACACTGGATCCCGCATAGCATTCAAGCACGTCTTTTGAGGTCGTATCGGTAACTGTTACCTCAACGCGACCAGTGTTCTCGTCAGCTTCCTGAACCGAGAAATCCTCGGGGAACTGCGTAAATCCATTACCCCACTCGACACCGCCACGCAATGCAGATGCAACAGATCGCACCGTAACTGATTCAGTTAGATTTGCTGTGTTAGCTCGACGAATAACACCACAAGAGACCTGCATCAGAACCACGATTACCAGGAAAACCAAAACAAAAAGGACCGCCGTCTTTGTAATGACCTTCTCGATATTTGAGCCCGAAGGGTCAGATCCTGAGAGGGGATCAACGTCCACTGCCACAGCTCCGCCCTGCCTGCGAGCACGCTCTAGAGCTGCGCGTTCCTCGTTAGGATGACCCGTCTCGTCTACCTTGGTAAACAACTCTTCAGCTGCGTCAGCATCAAGCGCGCCCTTCTGGCGGCGCGCAAAGCGTGAACGTTCTGCATCATCTTTAGCCATGTAGCTCTCTCATTCAACCTGCATAAACACACTTTAAAGTGTGCAATGCGTTGACTTTTGATCTTAAGTACAACCCGTCGGTTTACAAGCTGCAAGTCGCAGCCCGCAAGTTGCAAACTGCAAACCTGCAGTTAAGCGCATCGCGAGAAGAGCGCTTGCTGTCGCAGCCGTAGTTCGCAAAGCACTTAATGCTCTATTTTACCGCCTTGCGATGTTTGGTGCACCACCAAACTGCATTTGATAGTAATGAGCGTAGATTCCGCCTTTTTCTAGCAGTTCATCATGGGTTCCACGCTCAACTGCACGACCGTGGTTGATGGTAATAATTTCATCAGCACCCATAATGGTCGAGAGTCGATGGGCAATGACCAGCGTAGTTCTGTTCTTAGCCAGCTCGGAAAGGGACTCCTGAACCGCGCGCTCGGACTCGTTATCCAGAGCGGAAGTAGCCTCATCCAAAATGAGAAGCGGCGGGTTCTTCAGGAATACACGCGCAATGGAAATGCGCTGCTTCTGTCCGCCAGAAAGTCTAGTTCCACGCTGTCCTACCTGCGTGTCATATCCATCTGGCAGCGATTCAATGAACTCGGCGATGTTTGCACGCTTTGCTGCCAGCGCAATGTCTTCTTCAGAAGCTTCAGGGCAGCCGTATGCAATGTTCTCCGCGATAGTACCATCAAAGAGGTACACGTCTTGCTGGACCATGCCAATTGCCGAACGCAAACTGTGCTGCGTAACGGAACGAATATCCTGCCCATCAATGGTGATGCTTCCACTTGTCACATCGTAGAATCGCGGCAATAAAGCGCAGGTAGTGGACTTACCTCCACCAGAAGGTCCAACCAGTGCAACAGTTTTTCCACTCTCAATATGAAGGTTCAGGCCGTCGATAACCTCTTCAGCATTGTTGTAAGCAAAATGAACATCCTGGTAGACGATATCACCGGCGGTAATCTGAATATCGTGGGCGCCGGGTGCGTCTTGAATGTCTGGCTGAGTTTCTAGAATCTCCGTAAATCGCTTAAAGCCGGCAAGGCCTTTCTGGAATGTCTCGGTAAAGTTCAGAATGTTCATGATTGGCGTGGTAAACAGCGAGATATAGAGTGCATACGTAGCCAGGTCAATAGCTTGCATCTGACCCTGAGCAATCATCCAGCCGCCCAAAACCAACACAACAGTGTTCAAAACACCCATCATGCCTGAAATTGCAGCTTGGTACCTGCCCATAGCCTGGTACATATTGGCCTTGGAGTCTAAGTATGCCGAGTTGCTTGCTATGAATTTCTTACGCTCGTGATCTTCCGCCGCAAAGCCCTTAACCACGCGAATACCAGAAAGTGAGTCCTCTAGCTGGGTATTTACGTCGGAAATGCGCATGCGGTTCTCTTTAAAAATGCCGCGCATGTGCATGTTAGCAAAGAAATTGAACACTACCAGCACCGCAGCAATTCCAGCAAGCACCAGCGTAAGGGGTACATTAATAAAAGCCAGAATAATAAAAGAGCCGGCAATCTCAAGCAAGCCAATAATCAGGTACTCAGGGCCATGATGCGCCGTCTCAGAAATGTCAAACAAGTCGGATACCAGGCGACTCATCAGATCGCCCGTCTTGTGACGGTCGTAATACGAGAAGCTCATACGCTCGTAAGCGTCAAAGAGGTCTTCTCGCATCTTGCTTTCCATACGCGCGCCCATGATGTGTCCCCAGCTAATGACAAAGTAGCGACACAGAAAGTGGACAAAATACATCACGACAAGCCCAACGGCAATGAACACTAAGCTGCCGAGAATGACATCTTTACCCTGCACAAACAGCCCCTTGGTGAGCGAGCGCAAAATCTGGGGGAACGCGAGCTCGATACAAGCCAAAAT
The DNA here is from genome assembly GCA_963548345.1 of uncultured Atopobium sp. Taxonomy (GTDB): domain Bacteria; phylum Actinomycetota; class Coriobacteriia; order Coriobacteriales; family Atopobiaceae; genus Lancefieldella. Next base: position 3,044 of record CAUUUQ010000025.1, read on the forward strand.
GATGGCGCAGATAGTGTCCAGAATAAACAGATGCTTTTGCGGAGCGTAATAAGAAAGAAAACTGGCAAACAGCGATTTGCGGTGTTTGCCAGAGGCGTTGTTTCCAGAGTTTCTAAAGCCGTTTCTGCTAGAGGCTGAAGTCAAAGAACTACCAGGTACAGGGCGAGAAGAACGATCAAGCATGCGTAATTACTCCATAGGCAATCGGTGTGAAATTGAATCGCAGATAAGAGCTCCAATGATAGTCTTTGCGTCCTCGATTTTGCCATCGAGAACAGCGTCTACCAGCTCAGATAGTGGAACAAGATCCACGTTTATAAATTCGTCGGCATCTGGGTCTGATCCCTCAAAGGTCAACTCAGTTGCCATATAGAGGTGAATAAGCTCGTCAGTAAATCCATCGGAAGTGGCGGTAGTGGTGAGAAAAGCCATCTTTCCCGCCTTCATTCCGGTCTCTTCCAGCAACTCACGGTGAGCGCAATCAAGAGGATCCTCGCCTGGATCAAGCTTTCCTGCAGGCAGCTCAACTGTTACGCGACCAAGCGCAGTTCGGTACTGACGAACCAGACAAATTCTACCCTCATCAGTCAATGCAACAATAGCCACAGCACCGGGATGACGCACAACATCACGAAGAGCAGTGCGTCCATCAGGAAGAGAGACGCGCAGACGATTCACGTCAAAAATGCGACCAACCCAGACGGTATCCTCAGAGAGAGGCTTTTCTTCCAGAGAAGCGTCGCGCGCATCCTCTGTACCTGCGACAAAGCTGCGTTTTTGTGGCTCACCTGAATGATGATAGGCGGCATCACCCACAGCAACACGCTCTCCATCATAAGTAAGCGAATTAACCGCTGAGTGCAAATCATTACGAGCAGAGTCAAATACCTCTGGAGTTACCTGCATGTCAGCGTCGAGAATCTCTGGCTCAGCAGACTGCATGTCGTCAAACACGTTGTTGAACTGAGCGCTGGTCTGATTGCTGTTCCAGGCGCCGTCCTGCACGTTGGTTTTCTCGTCATTTTGATTTGCCATTGCCACTAACCTCAATTATTTTTCTGGACGACCTTGAAGAGCCTTAAGTCCAATATCGTGCCTGAGCTGCTTACCCTCAAAGTTGATCAGATCACAGGCCTCGTATGCACGAGCGCGCGCCTCCTCAAAAGTTGGAGCAAGCGCAGTAACGTTGAGCACGCGACCGCCAGCGGTAACAATCTTTCCGTCTTCGGTCTGGGCAGTTCCTGCGTGATAGACAGAGACGCCTTCGAGCTGCTGAGCAGCCTCGATGCCGGTAATATCCTTGCCCTTCTCGTAAGAGCCTGGATATCCAGCGCTTGCCAGAACAACAGAAACAGCAACCGTATCGGACCAGGAAACCTGCTGGTGACGGAGGGTGCCATTATCGCAAGCCATCAAAATTGAAACCAAGTCTCCCTCAAGGCGAGGCAGAACTACCTGAGTCTCTGGATCGCCAAAGCGAGCGTTGAACTCAAGAACCTTAGGACCATCTTTGGTCAGCATAAATCCGCCGTAAAGGCAGCCAGAATAGTTAATGCCCTCTTTTTTGAGCTGGTCAACAACGCGCTGCTCAATGGCTATCATCTGGGAAAGTTCTTCATTGGTCACAAAAGGAACAGGAGAATAGACGCCCATGCCACCGGTATTGGGACCCTTATCGTCGTCGTATGCGCGCTTGTGATCCTGGGCCGTTGCCAGCGGGACAACGTACGTTCCATCGGTCAAAGCAAGCAGCGAGCACTCTGGTCCCTCGAGGAACTCCTCGACAACAACGGTTGCGCCCGCATCGCCAAAATGGCCGGAAAAACACTCGCGAACACCTTCGAGGGCCTGCTCAAGCTCAGTTGCAACAATAACGCCCTTACCTGCGGCAAGACCGTCCGCCTTAACAACTACAGGCGCACCGATGTGACGAACATACGCCTCGCAAGACGTCTGATCTGTGAAGGACTTCCATGCAGCAGTTGGAACGTTTGCTCGCTCCATAACGCCCTTGGCAAACGCCTTTGAACCCTCCATCTGAGCTGCATTCTGGTTAGGACCAAAGCATGCAATACCAGCCTGGCGAACAGCGTCTGCAACGCCCACAACAAGAGGTGCTTCGGGGCCAATAACTACCAGGTTAATACCTTTTTCCTTGGCAAAAGCAACAACCTCGTCAGGGTTATTTTGATCAATAGGAGCAATCTCTGCCTGGGCAGCCATGCCGCCATTACCTGGAGCAACGTAAATTTTTCCTGCGCGAGGCGATTCCTGCAGCTTAGTTAAAAGAGCATGCTCACGACCACCTGCGCCGAGCAACAAAATATCAACGGTGTCATTCATAAGTACTCCAGCCTTCTGATACAACGCCTTTGGGATACAAGCAACGCCAACAGCGCCTTCTCCAAGATGTTTTTTAAACTCAGGGGAAGCAAGTCTTTCTGCAATACATTCTGCATCATATTCGTTGGTTTTAAGCGGCTTTTTGAGATGCTTTTCTATGCGTTTCTCGCCACTTGAAATCACTACATATTTGAGCTCGCCGCGCTTTACAAAACAAGCGCTCATAAGGCGAGAAATTCTTGCTGCTAGATCGGTAAAATCTGATGAGCGAGCCACCTCTGTACATTTTCCGCCAACCAAACGATACAAATACATATCATTTGAGATGCGCCTATGCAAACGCTCAAGTCGAAGTCGCAACGAAAGCCTGGGGTGTTTGTCCTTGCTTTTATGAAGGACAACCTTGTTCATTGCAATGTACATTGTGGCAACTACCTCAGCAAGCTCTTGTGCATACGCGCAAGCAGCTTCAAATGAAGCTCCAGACTTTCTTGCCACACTTAAGCGCTCAAGCATGATTCCCATAGCGGTGGGCATATTTCCACTATCTACCAGGCAAATTGAGCTTGAAATATCAGGATTGTTCTGACAAGCCTTTTTTGCCGTAAGAAGCGAGTCAGAAAAATCTGCATACACATGGAGCGAGAGGATCTTTTGAGCTCCTGACTCAATAATGCCTCGGTAAAACTCGCCCACCTGATCAGCATCTGAACTCAGGGCTCCAGGTATTACAGAAACCCCCAGGGCTTCAAGCTGGGAAGCTTCAAGCCCACAGGGGTTATCGCAAACTATTGCAAAAGTTGAGCAGTCCGAAGACGCCACGGGTTACCTCCAGTAGCGGTCGATTGTCTGCTCTCGATCTGGACCAACGGTGATGATAGAAACGCGTACACCAGCAAATTGCTCCAGGAAATCAATGTAGTCCTTAGCCTCACGAGGTAGCTGGTAGAAGTTGCGAACGTTAGAGATGTCGCACTTCCAACCAGGAAGAGTCTCGTACACAGGCTTTGCGTGATAGAAGACACTCTGGTGTTCTGGGACGGTCTTGTAAATCTTGCCGTCGCACTCATAAGCAACGCATACCTTAATCTCGTCCAGGCAGCCAAGAACGTCAAGCTTGGTGATTGCCAGATCAGTGAGGCCATTAATGCGAGCCGCGTAGTTAACAACTACGGCGTCATACCAACCGCAACGGCGCTTACGGCCAGTAGTAACGCCGTACTCATGGCCAACTTCGCCGAGAAGATCGCCCGTCTCGTCAAAGAGCTCTGTTGGGAATGGACCAGAGCCAACGCGCGTGAGGTATGCCTTTGCAATGCCCAGGACGCGGTCAATGTTGGTTGGACCAACGCCAGAACCAGTTACTGCGCCACCAGCGGTGCAGCTAGAAGAGGTAACAAATGGATAGGTGCCGTGATCAATATCAAGCATGGTTGCCTGAGCACCCTCGAAGAGAATGTTCTTACCAGCCTCAAGCTCTTCGTTGAGGAAGAGAGAAGACTCAACAATGTAAGGACGAATGCGATCTGCATAAGGCAGGTAGGTCTCGCAAATTTGGTCAACGGTATAGGTTGGAAGACCATACACAAGACTCAAGATTGGATTGGTGTACTCAAGTGCAGCTTCAAGCTTCTTGCGGAAGATCTTCTCGTCAAGCATGTCCTGAATACGCAGGCCAGTGCGGTTCATCTTGTCCATATACGTTGGGCCGACACCGCGCTTGGTGGTACCAATAAGGTTCTTACCCAGCTTTTTCTCGTGTACGCCATCAAGATCTTTGTGATAAGGCATAACAATGTGAGCGTTGCCGGAAATCTTGAGCAGGTCGCAGGAAATACCCTTGCTCTCCAGCATGTCAATCTCGCCGAGAAGAACCTCTGGGTCAACAATGCAACCATTGCCAATAACTGGATAGGTGTTCTCGTACATAACACCAGATGGAACCTGGTGAAGCGCAAGCTTTGTATCTCCAGCAATTACCGTGTGGCCCGCATTTGCACCACCTGCGTAACGGCAAACAACGTCAAAATCTCCGGAAATGAGGTCGGTAACTTTACCCTTACCCTCGTCTCCCCACTGAGCACCAACAAGTACGGAAGCTGGCATAAGTTCTCCCCTATCGCAGCTATCTACAAACACGACCATTACATGACGGTTGCAACCTCTTTAGGGGTTGCTTCATAAGTATATCTAATACCGCTCGCAAAAGCACAGAAGCGCAGAGGTTTTGTCACACATAAGAAACGATTAATGCGCGGGGTTTGCCATCGCAGCGTACTGTGCGGCTTCACTTTCTGAGTAATTATTTCCCTGGTATATCTCAACAAACTTAGTAGATGTTGGCATAAACATAACAGGAACATCCCTCAGAGCACCTGCACGGTTCTTTGCAACAATGATGTTGGTAACGTCTTTATCAGGACGGTCATCACGTGCAGCTTCTTCATCGCTCAGTGAGCGGTCAAGCAGCAAAACAATATCTGCATCCTGCTCGATTGCACCGGACTCACGCAGGTCAGAAAGTTGTGGACGCTTGCCGTTTCTGTTCTCAAGCGTACGATTGAGCTGAGAAAGTGCAATAACAGGCGCCTTGAGGTCTTTTGCCATAATCTTAATGCCACGAGACATCTCAGAAACCTCAGTTGCACGACTGTCTGCACGGCCCTTCTCGGCTGGAGGAGACAGCAGCTGGAGGTAGTCGATGATAATGACGCCCTTCTCGGCCTTATTAAGCATTCTGCGGGCTTTTGCGCGGATTTCTGTGACTGTTGTACCCGGAGTATCGTCAACGATGATTTTAAGGCGAGAAATGCGCTCTGCTGCCTCCAGAAGGGTGGGCCACTGCTCATTTCTGATGTTGGAAGAACGGATGGTCTGCAAATCAACCTTTGACTCAGAGGCCAACAGTCTCTGCGCAATCTCAATCTTACTCATCTCAAGCGAGAAGAGCGCAACAGTTGCTCCGGAAACCGCAGCGTTATAAGCCATGCTGAGAGCAAAAGAAGTCTTGCCAACACCAGGACGAGCGCCGATAACAACCATCTGACCAGGACGAAGACCTTGGAAGAGGTTATCCAGGGTTGCAAATCCGGTTTGGACGCCCAACTCCGACGCATCTTTACCAGCATTTTGCTGAAGCTCTTCAAAGAGATCAGTCATGATGTCTTCAATGCCCTGCTCGGACTGCTGAACATCTCTGTTGGTTACATCAAAAATGAGCTTCTCTGCCTGGTCAACTACTTCTTTTGTATCTTCTGGAGCATTGTAGGCAAGCGCAGAAATCTTTGCAGAAGCACTAATCATCTTTCTGAGCGTAGTATCACGGTGCAGCATAACAGCGTGGTTTTCCCAACCAACCATAGCAAGTGGGTTGTTTCCAAGCTCTGCTAAACGGACGGCTCCTCCAGCACGCTCAAACTTGCCGTTACTCTTAAGGTGGTCTGCAAGCGAAATGACGTCTACCGGCTTGTTGTTGTCAAACAGTGACTTAATAGCTTCGAAAATGATCTGATTAGAAGGAATATAGAAATCTTCGGAAGAAAGCCTAATGAGGCACTCTCCTCTGATTTCTTCCGAAAGAATCATTGCAGAAAGAATGGAAAACTCGGCATCAGAATCTTGTGGCATAGAGGCGTTCTCTAGGGCCGTCAATTGCGTAGGATTCATCTCAAACGAGTCTTGTGCCATCGTCTTTTCCAATCATGTTTTTTGGGAATGAATCTGAATGGTAGTGTACTTTTCAAAAAAATAAAGAGTCATTTTGGCTTGCAAAATTCGAAAAGTTAAGTCTTCAACATGATTTTCCAAAACTCGCATACCCTGAGCGGGATTTCCTTGAGTTTTCAACGTTTTCAACATTTTTTAGACTTTTTTCGACACGTGGTATTTTCTACACAATTGCTTATCTGCAGTTATACAAATCAAATTACAATTCCGCAGGTTAAGTGAATATGTTTTACATAACATTTTGAATAACCGCAGGTAGAGTATAAGAAAATATACCGTTCTGTCTACACATAAAAAGACCACCCCTTTGTTATGTTTCACAAAGGGGTGGTTCGAACAAACATTCCATTCTTTTAAGATGGCCTTGCTTTTTCTAAAAGCTCATAAATCTGTAGAAAACTGCAGAAATTGTATAAACCACCAAAAAATGCAGGAGAACAGTGTTTTATGCATGCATAAAACTACTCTGCGGACTCAACCTCAACCTCGACGGTTGCCTCTGCGACAACCTCCTCGGTCTCCTCCTCTGCAGGAGCAGCATCGTCCTCGCCAACAAGAACAACGACGGTAGCGGTGATGTCACGGTAAAGCTCAATGGTGACATTGTGGCGACCAGCGGTCTTGATAGCAGCGCTACGAGCAATGCGCTTACGATCAACGGTGACGTTGAGCTGTGCCTCGATTGCGTCAGCAATCTGAGCGGTGGTGACGGAGCCAAAGAGCTGGCCCTCCTCGCCAATGCGAGCGTCAACAGTTACGAGCTTGCCATCAAGAGCTGCCTTGGTAGCATTTGCGTCAGCAATACGCTGCTCTTCGCGCTTAGCGATATTGTGACGACGCTCCTCAAGCTGCTTGATGTTACCCGGTGTAGCAGGCTGGGCAATCTTGTTGGGGAACAGGAAGTTCTCCGCATAACCCTGTGCGACCTCTACGATGTCGCCTTCGCCGCCCTTACCGCGAAGCTCGCCCAAGAGAATAACTTTCATGGGAAACTCCTTTGATGAGTCGATGGTATCGACTAGTTGTTGTTTATCGTGGACTCTGAATCCTGGCTTCCTGAGCGATTAAGCTTTCGGAAGTTTGCCCAGGCGTCAATAAGTCCTACGAGAGCCATAACGCCTAACTGAACTTCTAACATGCCTGCCAATACAAACAGTGACAGAGAAAGTGCTGGCGAGAAGTGCTTCTCGCGCACAAACCATGTGAGCACTGCAAGGCCCTGAAGAGCAAACACAACTCTAAGAGCCATAAACACATTCAACGTAATAAGCTGAAGTATGTCTTGTGCAGACAAAATGGTGCTTGAAAGTGCATATACAAACAAGTTGGCCACGGTAAGAGCACACATCCAAAATGGAACGTCCATCAGCTGGAACTGTGGCAATTTCTGTGGGTCTCTTGTCAGTGCTTTATACACTGTTCGAGCTCCAAAACGCGCAATTACAAAATATAAAAGCGCCATGCCGGTATAGCTGGTTGGCCAAAAGAGCATAAAGAGTGCCTTTGCTGTTGAAAGACCTTCTTGGATCTCTGGAGAAGCACCTGAGACCTGCGAAGCGTATTGATTAAATACGTTCTGAGCAAGCTCGGGAAGAGTTGTTCCTGCCATTGCGGCAAAGAACGCATCATATCCCAGAAGTGCCAAAGCCGTTGCTCCTACAAGAAGAGACCCAACGCCAACGGTGAGTTTCTCTGTTGCAAAAGCGTAGCCAACTCCAAGAGCAAGTGCACAAGCGGTAACTGAAGTAGCCGCCTCCGTTGGTCCCGAGAGCAAATAAGCTGCTACACCCGTAACAAGTACTGAAGTAATAGCAGGACCAAACCATCCGTGCCCTTTTTTGCAATAGACAGCAATTACCATGCCATACGCAACCAAAGCTGCTCCAATAAAAGAAAGGAGTCCGGTAATTACTCCGCCAACAACGCAAAGAACAAAGCCTTGCTTGTAGGTTGGAGCTTCAAACGGACGCGGCTTGCCTCCGTTTTGGTTGCTTGGACCAGCAAAATTCTGTGGGCTACTCTCTGGGCGAGAATACCCTTCAGGTGCCTGAGGAATATTTGAATCCGGTCTATCCATTGCTAACCAACTCTACCTGAAGAACAGATAGGTTATCCGCGACTACGGCCACCGCGGCTGGAAACCACAGGGACAGTGTAGGGCAGAAGTGCCATCTCGCGTGCGCGCTTGATAGCAAGTGCAATGTCGTGCTGGTGCTGCGTGCAGGTGCCAGTGACGCGACGAGGCTTAATCTTGCCACGGTCGGTCATGTACTTACGAAGAAGCTGAGTATCTTTGTAATCGATGAACTCAGTCTCCTCCTTGCAGAACTGGCAATACTTGCGACGCGGCTGGCGCTGGAAATCTTGTTTCTGCTGAGCCATGTCTTTTACCTTTCAGATGACAGTAACGTCTGTGTTGCTGTCTGACGTTTAAAACGGAATATCAGCATCGTAGAACTCCTCGTCTGGCGGAGCCGGAACGGGAGCGGGTGCCTGTGGAGTTGGAGTTGCATAAGATGGTGCACCCTGTGACATAGGGGCTCCACCCTGCTGATTCCTAGAAAGGAACTCGACCTCATCAACAACAACTTCAAGCTTGCTGCGACGCTGTCCTTCCTTCGTCTCCCAGGAGCTGAAACGAAGTTTGCCTTCAATAGCAACCTTCGAACCCTTGGAGAGGAAGCGGGAAAGTGCTTCAGCACGCTGTCCAAATACTACGCAGTCAACGAAATTGGGAACATCTTCCCACTCACCGGTCTGCTGGTTCCTGCGACGATCGTTAACCGCAACGCCGAAGGATAGAATCTGGGTACCGCCTGCTGTGGAGCGAAGCTCCGGGTCACGGGTCAGGTTGCCCGAAATGTTAACCCTGTTAATACTCATAAATCTCACTACCTCTCATCGTGGAATAATTCCACTTTTCCATTACAAGGACTTAGTCCTTATCGACTCGACGCACGATCATGTGACGCTTAACAGCATCATTGATTCGCAGGACTCGATCAAGCTCTGCAATCTGCGTTGGATCTGCATGGAAATTGATGAGGGTATAGTCACCCTCGGTAAGATCGTCGATCTCAAAAGCAAGCTTACGCTTACCCCAATCCTCGACGCTGTCGACTACTCCGCCGTCAGTGGTGATAGCAACGTCAATACGCTTCATTACACCAGCGCGGACTTCCTCGGTGGAAGCTGGGTCAACAAAAAACAGCAGTTCATAGGCCTTCATATTGTCACCTCCTCTGGGCTAATGGCTTCGGGAAGTGAAGGTGCACCCGAAGCAGGAAAGTTCGACCAAGCATCATACCACATAAATGCTCAAATACGAAACTGACCCACAAACTTTCTCACATGCAGTCCACATATAAAGCTTAAATTGGCAATTTGTTGCTTATTTACCTCTAATCTTGCAAATATCTAACGCGAATCTTTCTAAGGCATGGTCACTCGCGCAATTTTAAAAACATGGGATTGAAAAAGAAAAACGGCCATCACACAATCTGCATGATGGCCGTCTCTTTTATATGTGCTCTACTTTACTGAGCTGCAGGTCCCTCAGGATTCTGAGTTGGTGCGTCTGCTGGAGCAGCAGGTGCCTCAGGAGCCTCTGGAGTTGTTGGGATAATTGGCTCAACAACAACAGTTGAAGCTGGTGTAGGCTCTGGAGCTGCGGGAGCAACAGGAGCCTCTGGAGCCACAGGTGCTGCTGGCGCAACAGGTGCGACTGGTGCCGCAGGAGCAGCAGGTGCTGCAGGTGCTGCAGGTGCTGCTGGAGCAGCAGGAGCAACAGGTGCTGCTGGCGCAACAGGTGCAGCTGGCGCTGCAGGTGCAGCAGGAGCCACTGGTGCAGCAGGCGCTACTGGAGCCGCAACAGGCTCAGCTGGAGCAGCAACAGGTGCTGCAGGTGCAACTGGAGCTGGAGCAGCAACTGGGGCAGCAGGCGCTGCAGGAGCTGCTGGAGCTGGGGTTGCTACTGGTGCTACAACAGGAACAGCAACAGGTGCTGCTGCAGGAGCAGCGGTTACTGCTGGTGCGGTTGGAGCGACTGGTGCTGGAGCTGAATATACAGCGGCTGCGCCATCACGTGGATCGTTAATGAATGGTGGCAGTGGATCATTGCTCTGTCCCCATGCAGGAACGTTGAACTGACGCATCCAAAGAGCGATTGCGTTCTGCATAAGAAGCATAACGATAAGACCAACAACGTGACCAATATAGCCAATAACCAGGAAGATTGGTCCCATCTGAATGAAGCCGCGTGCAAGAAGAGCAAGCACGACAAGACCAAGCTGGTTCTGGCTGGAAATATTCTGAGTTCTTGCAATGGCCATAGCCTGAGCACCAATGTTAACGAACATACTAATTGCAGCGCTACCACCAATGATTCCCATAATGATAGAGGTAACAATGCCAAGTACAATGCCCATACCAAAGATACGGAACAGACCGCCCATGTCGTGCTTGATCATCTCAAAGATGTTCTTAAAAGCAAAACCTGCAGAGATGCGACCATAAACTGATGCGCGGACCTGGACAACATTGATGCACAGTGGATAAACAAATGCTGCAACAATGAAGACTGGAATAAGAATCAGATTGATAACTGGAATGAAAGTAAGAATTCCAGTAGCAATGCTGTATGCCAGACCAAATGCAAGTGCAATAACAACTGCCTTGAAGCCGGTAACAATATAGGTACCAAACTTAAGGTCTTTCTGCTTTGGACCAGCATTGATGCCCCATGCAGTTACGCGTGCAGTCTCAAGTGCATAGCCAACAAGTGCAAGAATTCCGACAACTGGAATAAGACCAAACAGAGCCATAATAAGGACAGGCTTCCACCAACCCTTTTCCAGAGTCAGAAGTGCCCAGGAGCGTGCAAAGTAGCGATCGCGCCTGTAGCCATTCAACTCATCTGCTGAAACAGCCATTTAACTCTCCCCTCGTGTCAAAAAAGATGACATCGAATTACAAAGCCTAAACATTCTATATAAAATCGAAAAATAAATATATCTTTATTGGTAACAATTAATCAAATAAAAATGTTAAATGGCGGAGGAGGAGGGATTCGAACCCTCGTACCCCTAGAAGGGGTAAACGGTTTTCGAGACCGCCGCATTCAACCACTCTGCCACCCCTCCGAAGGGTGAAACGGCGCCCGTAGGCGCCGTGAAAATTCTGGCGGAGAGTCAGGGATTTGAACCCTGGAGACGCTTTAGACGCCTACACGATTTCCAATCGTGCTCCTTCGGCCACTCGGACAACTCTCCATATAAAACCGCACGGGACAGTATAGCGGATTTCTCACCAATATAGAACGAGAAGTTCTGTGTATTTTTAATACTTGTGTAGTATTGTCATACTCATAAAAACAAAAACACCAGTAGGAGGTATGGATGCCACCGTTTTTCTCGCCATATGGCACAGATGCAATTTCTGTGGGCATCCCCTACTGGCTAGACCTTCTGACAGTAATTATTGGTGCAATCTCGGGAATCTTGGTTGCAAGAGATCGTCACTTGGACCTTGTGGGCTTTGTGGGTCTTGGCCTTTTGGGTGGTCTGGGCGGCGGACTTATCAGAGACGTCATGATGCAAGAAGGCGGCGTCTACATGCTCAACTCGCCCTACGCCATTCCGGCAGCCGTTTTTACCGCTGTCTTGCTGTTTATGTTCCCCGAACCGCTTGACAGATTCCCTCGCATGCTTGAGTGGACCGACATTATCTCCGTTGGCCTCTTTGCTGTTGTTGGTACCGATAAAGCCCTGGTATATCACCTGCTTCCCTTCTCGGTCATTCTGATGGGAAGCATTACGGGCGTTGGTGGCGGTATGCTTCGCGACGTATTTCTTGGCAACATCCCTCGTATTTTCCAGCGAAGCAATCTCTACGCGTTTTGCGCAGTTGCTGGCGCTACCTCCTACTGGGCGCTTGTCTCTTATATAGGCGTCACAAAAATTTGGGCGGCAGTTATCTGCGTCGTAGTTACCGTTGGCCTCAGACGCTGGTCGCTTAAATACAACGTGCTTTCTCCGGCCGACGTTGACCTTACGCCGCACGTAATGCGCAGTGTTAACAAGCTTCGTCACAAAGCTCAGAAGCCTGGTAAGCAACCTGAGCAGAACAGCTCAGCAAAGTAGCATTCGCTCACAATCGGACGGTTTTGGGCGGTTTTAAACGGTTTTACATCGCTCTCGCATGCTGTTTACCAGCGCTTTATTTAAAATCTGCCTAAAACAAAAACTGGCGAGAAACCCTTGCGGCTGCAAGTTTTTCTCGCCAGATTGACTGTCTGTAAACGACGCTGTTACTTCTTGACCATACCGTTACGAACTGCCCACTTACGGCGCTCGGTCTCGGAAAGGATACGCTTACGCATGCGGATGTTTTGTGGCGTGATCTCAACCAGCTCGTCATCCATGATGTACTCCAGAGCCTCTTCCAGCGTAAACAGGCGTGGAGGAGTCAACTGAACTGAAATGTCTGCAGTTGAAGACCTCTGGTTGCCCAAAGACTTGGTGCGTGCGATGTTAACAACCATGTCGCCTGGCCTTGAACGCTCGCCGACCAGCATGCCCTCGTAGCACTCAACACCTGGAGAAACAAAGAGCTGGCCGCGCTCCTGGAGCGTACCAAGTGCGTATGCAACGGCCTTCTCGGTAGACATAGAAATCATGGCGCCGTTCTGGCGGCTACCAATATCACCTGCAAAAGGACCGTACTCAAGGAAGGTGTGATAGAAGACTGCGTCTCCGTGGGTAACGTTCATAACGCGTGTCTTAAGACCCATGATGCCGCGGGTTGGAATCTTGAACTCAAGGTGCGTCTGGGTCTCGCCAGTATCCATGATGGACATGGTACCGCCAACGTTACCAAAGACCTCAATGACCTTACCGGCATACTCTGGATTGCACTCAACAACGGCCTGCTCAATAGGCTCAAGTGTGTGACCCTGGGCGTCCTTCTTGAACAGAACGCGAGGACGCCCAACCTGGAATTCAAAGCCCTCACGGCGCATGCTCTCCATAAGAACGGAGAGGTGCAAAATACCACGGCCAGAAACCTCAATACCGGTCTTGTCAGGAAGCTCCTCAATGCGCATGGTGACGTTATTCTCGCGCTCTGTCATCAGACGCTCTTTGAGCTGACGGCCGCCAACAATGTCTCCTTCACGGCCAACAAGTGGCGAGGTAGAAGGTTCAAAAATAATAGAAAGGGTTGGTGGGTCAATCTCAATTGGATCCAGCTCAACAGGGTTCTCTGGATCAGTGTAGACGTCACCAATATCAGTGTTATCAACGCCAACGATTGCCGCAATATCACCTGCGTCAACCTCGCTGCACTCCTTACGGCCAAGGTAGTCAAAGGTGAACAGCTGCTTGACCTGGCTCATAGCGCGGGAACCATCATTTTTGACAACAAGAATCTTGTCGCCAGTATGAACAGTTCCGGAATATACGCGACCAATTCCAATGCGGCCCAGGTAGTCGGAGTGATCGATGGTGACACACTGCATAGCAAGAGGTCCGTCAATATCAACATCTGGAGCTGGAAGACCATCAATAATCATGTCAAGAAGAGGGAACATGTTGTCGTTGTCATCATTTGGATCAAGGCGAGCGTAACCATTAACGCCAGAAGCAAAGATGACGTGCTCCATGGTGAACTCAAGCTGCTCATCAGTTGCGCCGAGGTCCATCATCAAATCAAGAGAATCGTTGACAACAGCCTCTGGACGAGCGCCGTCACGGTCGATCTTGTTGACAACCATCATGATAGAAAGGCCTGCGTCGATAGCGTGGCGCAGAACAAAGCGAGTTTGTGGCATAGGGCCCTCGGCTGCGTCAACCAGCAGAAGTGCACCGTCAGCCATCTTCAAAACGCGCTCAACCTCGCCGCCGAAGTCAGCGTGGCCAGGGGTATCAATAACGTTGATCTTGACACCCTTGTACTCAATAGAGATATTCTTTGCCAGAATAGTAATTCCGCGCTCACGCTCCTGATCGTTGGAGTCCAAGATTCTCTCTTGAACCTGCTGGTTCTCGCGGAATGCATCGGTTGCCTTAAGCATCTGGTCAACCATGGTGGTTTTACCGTGGTCAACGTGGGCGATGATAGCAATATTTCTGATGTTGTCTTGACGCATAAGTCTCTATCTCTCGAAGGTATGTGTTTGGACTTGCTACTTCAAGTCCAATTTTTATCAGCTTTAGAACTTTAGTGCAATTACGTGCCTAGAGCGCCCAGAAATTTCAATGAACGCAGCTTTTTCATTACAGAAGTGGCTCAAGCTCCCCTGCTGGAGCAGGATCAGACCACACAAACTGGTCGCCTTGGCCTTTTCCGTGAACTAAAGAATATGCCGAGAAACTCTTATAGCCCTTCTCGCCAAACTCAAGAAGCACGGCATCTTCGTAACCGCCCTCTTTGAGCAGTTGAATGGCTCCCTCATATACAAGCGCATAGCGAACAGGCTCTTCGAGTCCTGCTTCTTTATCGCCCTTCTGTTTTGCCAAGTCAAGCACGCGCTTATGGGCGCC
>CAUUUQ010000026.1:0-17515 GCA_963548345.1 uncultured Atopobium sp.
GGGTGATAGTGAGCTTTCCATTAGCATCAACAGACCAGGTAAAGGGCTTCTGAGCGCCAAAACGGATAAAATTACCCGTGCCGTCATCAGCAAAGTCATAGCCATAAATTGACTTCATAGATTCTACTGCCGTTGGGTAAACACTCTCGGGGATATCTCCCTGGCTAGGATCACTAATGGACTTTGCTTCCCAAACGCCCACAAACGGAGCGCGCGCAGCCTTCTTCTCTTCTGCTTCCTTCTGAGCCGCAATCTCTTCAGGAGATGGTCCGCCGATGTTAGGAGTGCAAGCCGTAAACACAATGCTGGTAGAAAGCACAAGTGTAAGTACAAGCATAAAAAGTAGTCTACGCTGTTTCAAGAAAGTCCCTCCAACACCAAAGCTCTCTAGATTGACAATGTCTTTTCTTAGCGACACTTTTTTGACGAAGTTCATTCTGCTCAATCTAGGTATCGTCTGAGTGCATTACTTATTCTGTGAAATCGTCAAATCAAACTGCTCGGTCTTCTCGTCTTCAAGACTGCTTCCATCTGCGACATGGGAATACTTAAAAGTTCCCTGAGATTCAGAAAGCTTAGCCAGAGGTACATCTGCTTTGGAGCTATCAACTACAAACTCATAGAATCTCTCACCAGGCTCAAGAACATTAAGAGCTGTTCCAAACACAGTGGAATCCGAATTATCCACCCTAAAGTCATATGAGGCCGTCTTATCGGACTTGTTGATTACCTCAAAAACATAACCTTCGGTTTGACCGCTTGGTGTTGTGGCGATTCCAACATATCTGACGTACATGTCGTCATTATCAACAACAACCCTGTTGACCTCGGTAACTACCTTAAAATTCATGTAGAAGTCATCATGGGAGGAATAATTTCCTCCAATAGTTCCCTTACCCGTAAGCGCATCAAATGGAGCATATTTAAGAGAAGAGTAATCGCCTGAAGTCTTAGTTACTTGGGTAAGCACTGCCTTGGAACCGTCAGAGCCCTCAATGGTCATCTGGCCTGAGGAATCGACGGTTGCTGTATAGCTTCCAGCATTGCCTGCAAGGGTGATAGTGAGCTTTCCATTAGCATCAACAGACCAGGTAAAGGGCTTCTGAGCACCAAAACGGATGAATAGTCCAGTGCCGTCGTCGGAAAAGTCATAGCCGTAAATGGCCTGGAATGTGTCTCTTGCTGTTGGATAGACACTCTCGGGAATCTCGCCCTTCTTTGGATCACTAATAGACTTTGCTTCCCAAACGCCCACAAACGGAGCAAGAGCAGCCTTCTTCTCTTCTGCTTCCTTCTGAGCTGCAATTTCTTCAGCCGAAGGCCCACCAATGTTAGGAGTGCAAGCTGTAAACATAACACCAGCAGAGAGCGCCAAGACAAGCGCAACAACTGGCAGTATTTTATGTTTTTTCATCAAGTGTCCTTTCAATGGTAGTGATCAATCTGAAGATATGCGTTCTTTTGCTACTCAGACTTAGGAGGGATATTTAGATCAAGTTCTAATCTCTGCCTTTGCTGAGTAAGTACGCTAGTTATTGGGTCATTGTAAATAGTATCAACCGTAGCTTTTGGATTAGAAAGTGCCACAAGAGATCCTGGTGTTTGCGAGACATTAGGAACGAACAAATAGAACTTCTCACCAGGTTGTAAGGAGGCTTGACCAAAGGCTTTCAGAGGACCATGTAGATCTCCAAGAGAGAACTCTCCGTAAAATGACTCAGGACACTTATTGATAATCTCAAATACGTAACCTTCTTGAGAGCTTCCTGGTACCTGAGCGATAGCATACAGATTCATATACAGCTTATCTGTATCGATAAGAACTTTATTGACCTCTCGAGTTATTTCAAAATTCTTAAACTTGAGATCGTTATACCTAATCATGGTTGGTACGGTACCTTTATTGGTAAGTTGATCAAATGGCTGATAGGTAGCACTTGCATAGTCTCCAGCAGTAGTTGAAATCTGCTTAAGCTCGGCGTCAGTCTCATCGTAGCCAGTGCCCTTGAGCCTTAACCTGCCAGTCTCAGCGTCAATCTCTCCCGTAAAAGATCCCGCAGTACCCTCAAGGGTAACTGTAATCTTTCCATCTGCATCAACAGTCCAGGTAAAAGGCTTCATTATGCCAAAGCGAGTAAACAAGCCAGTTCCATCCTCAGCAAAGCTGAAAGCATAAATTGCATGGAACTGTTCTTTATAATCGTCGTAGGCTGCTCCCTCCCTCAGGTTTCCTAGTCCAGGTTCAAAGATGTCATAAGCTTCCCAAACACCTACGATCTGACCAGCAGACTTTTTGTTTCCTGCGGGACTATTATCCCCTGATGAGCATGCACTAAGCACTGCACTTACGGAAAGCACCAGTGCGAGCAGACATCCTAACAGCATTTGACGCTTTTTCATTAAACTTCCTTCCATACGTGCAGCGATATAAAACTAACTCTTAACTGTTACTTGCTCTGCCCAGTAGGCAAATCAAATGTCACGGTTTTCTCGTCATTATGAAGGGCACCATTGCTAGAGTGGTCATACTCAAGAGTGCCTTTTACATCCGTGACTTCAGAAAGTGACTTATCTCTAACATTGTTATTAAGAACATACTCATAGACTCTCTCACCTGGCTCTAACACGTTAAATCCATAAGCCCAATAGCCTTTGGTTGGATCTTGAATATCAAATTTATAGCCGGTTGTATAAGGAGTTCTATTAATAACCTCAAAGACATAGCCTTCAAAACCCTTGAGGTCTTTAAGGGAAGCGATGCCAATAAGCCTTACATAGAGCTCATCGGTATCAACAATGACCTGATCAAGCTCAGTGGTGATATCAAAGCGTAGTTTAGTTTCATGCGATGACTTGTTTTTAGAAATATTACCTGTTCCTGTTAGTGGATTAAATGGCTCATATCTAATATGAGAATAATCACCTGAGGTTGTGCTTACCTGAGTAAGAACAGCTTTTGAACCATCAGAGCCCTCAACGGTCATCTGGCCTGAAGAATCAACGCTTGCTGTATAGCTTCCGGCATTACCTGCAAGGGTAATAGTAAGCTTTCCATCGGCATCAACAGACCAAGTAAATGGCTTTTGTGCACCGAAGCGAACAAACAAACCAGTGCCATCGTCAGAGAAGTCATAGCCATAAATTGCTAGATAAACATCTCTAACATCTTTGTACATGTCTTCAGTGACTGTGCCCTTATTTTCATCCTCAATTGACTTGGCTTCCCAAATGCCCACGAATGGTGCCATTGCGGCTTTCTTCTCTTCTGCTTCCTTCTGAGCTGCAATCTCTTCAGGTGATGGTATACCAATGTTAAAACTACACGCGGTAAATACAGCACCTGAAAATAGCGCAAGGACCAGTGCACAAATCAATGCTAGTTGACGTCTTTTCATTAAGCATCCTTTCAGTGGAAGCAGTGCCAAATTAAAAAATTTAAGCCTCTACTATCCAATATGTTACAATAAATCTCTCAAATAGGATAATTCTTTTATCCTGAACGGTTCTACCAGTTAAAAGGAGGACGCTTTATGTCACTTCCAACTCCACCAGAAACACCACAAAAACCCGCTCAAAAACAAGAAACTCTAAGCAACGTTTATCTTTACGATAAAAACGACACCTCCCCAATTCCTCTTACTTACGATGTAATTGATTTTGGTAAACCTCAGGGAGCTGCTAGCCCTCTTGTTGGTTGGGCAGCCGGTGCGTTTTTTGCTGTTGGCGGCCTCTGGAATTTCTTTAATTTAAATGGTGAGGGCACCATTTTTGCAGGAATTCTTTTGTGCGCCATTGGTGGCTTACTTATTGCAGCTGGTTTCTTTATGAATGGCTATAGCATTATTGCTAATGCAAACGGATTTAGGTCTGGAACAGCCAATAGCGGAGAAGTTACCGAGTGGCCTGTTGATCGTGGTTACTTTACTGTTAAGGTCCGCCTTGGTACTAACAAGACAGCTCGTATGGCTATGAACAGCGCAACTTTAACTATTACTAGGCCAGATAACCTTCCTCTTTCTGTTCAGCAAGTTACTTTCACAGGTTCTAACACTGCTGAACTTAAGCAGCGCTGTGAAGTACAGGCTGACCGCATCTGGAACTGGGCTGTTGCAAAGGGATATATCTTTTAGAGTGTCCTAAAAGCTCGTTTAACCGCGAGCCAAAAGATACCTTAAAAAAGAAACGCCTCTAGAAAATCTTATTTCTAGAGGCGTATTTGTTACTTATTAGCTCTTGCAGTTTATTACTTCATTTTCTTGCGGAGACTAAGCGCAACAAGAGTAGTGCCGGCTGCTGCAACAATACCTGCTACAGAAGTTGCATCACCAGTGTTAGGTAGAACGCTCTTCTCGCACCTTGGTGCAAGAGTTTGGGTTGCATCAGAGGCAGGCACAACTGGAGTGGGCTCTGGTTCTGGCTGAGGCTCAGGTTCTGGCTCTGGCTCAGGATTTGGTGCCCAAAGAGGAGCAAAAAAGTAATAGTAAGTTGTAGTGTCATCACGCAGGTCGTCGGTAACGGACCACGTGGTAATATCAGCAAAATTCACGTGAACAAATCCATTAGCATCAACGGTGTAAGGCATCGACTGGTCTGGAGTAGCGTTATCCCTTTGATTACCGAGAAGTGTTTCTGACGAATATCCTACCAGCGTGTAACCATCTCGCTGAATATTTCCATCAAAAGTAAAACTCTTATGATCGTCTGAAATCGTTGCAGGAATATAGGCATTTCCGTTGTATTGAGTGCCGTATGCACCGACAACAAGGTTAATTCTAGTATTCCAACCAACTTCAGGATCATAAAAACGAACAATAGTTGCGCCATTGTCATCTGTTGAAGTGGTGCTAGCAGCAGCTTCAGCTAAAGTGGTTGTCTCAGGTGTCGCAGTCGTCTCAGCTGCGGCGGCTGCTTCAGTTGTAGCGGACGACTCGGTCGAGACGGTTGTCTCAGCTGTAACGGTTGCTTCAGCTGCATCGTTAGTTGCAGTTGTTGCAGTAGTTGCGGTTGCTTCTGTCACCTCAGTACCCTCTGCAAGCGCAAGAGAAGAAAATGCTGGCGAGAAGACCAATGCTCCTGCAAGAACACCAGAAAGAATAAGAAGCTTTGTGCTGTTGTGAAAATACTTAGGCATGAGGATTTATTTCTACTAGGAGAGACTATTTACTGCTGCATTTTCCTGCGGAGACCAAGTGCAACAAGAGTAGTGCCAGCTGCTGCGAAAACACCTGCTACCGAGCTTGCATCACCTGTATTAGGCAGAACGCTTTTCTCGCGCCTTGGTGCAGGAGTTTGGATTGCATCAGAAGCAGGCACAGCTGGGGCGGGCTCTGGCTCTGGCTGAGGCTCAGGTTCTGGTGCTGGTTCAGGCTCAGGATTTGGTGCCCATAAGGTAGTTAAATGATAGCGAAACGTAATAGTGTTTGTATCAATATTATCGGTAACGCTCCAGGCAACAATATCATCAAGATTCATATGAACATTGCCACTCTCATCGATAGTATATGGTTTCGACATATCTGGTGTTGCATTGTTTATTTCATCTTGCGAAAAATAACCTGTTGAAAAACCTACCAGTGTGTATCCCTCACGCTGAACATTGCTGCTAAAAGAAACACTCTTAAAATCACCTGAAATAGTTGGTGGAATATAATCTTTTCCGTTATAAGTGCCGCCATCTGTTGATACTGAAATGTGGATTTCACGCATTATGCCATCGGCGCCCATATAAGATCCAACTGCCTCTGCGTCACTATCATCATCTGTTGAGGCAGCAGTGGTCGTCTCAGTTGTAGCAGTCGTTTCGGTCGTAGCGGCAGACGACTCGGTCGAGGCGGTGGCCTCAGTTGTGGCGCTTGCCTCAGCTACCTCAGTACCTTCAGCAAGAGCTATCGCAGAAAGTACTGGCGAGAAAACCAACACACTTGCCATAATGCCTGCAATTGCGAGCAGCTTTGCGTTGTTATGCAAATACTTCTTCATTTCATATTCCTTAACTCGTGTATTTCAAGAAAAAATTGTTTTTCTTTTTTGAACATATTTCAACGGATTAGTAAGTATATATGAAAAGAAATCGCAGGTGTACTGCCAAAATATCCAGTTATAGATATTCTTAAAATATCTATAACTGGATGACAAAAACGTTATTTATTCAGTAATTACAGCGACTGAATGATTTCTTCTCCGCGAGCATTCTGTGGGATAAAGCGAATCTCACGGCGCGGCTCAGCGTCGTCGGATCCCAGCTCTTCCTCAGACAGCCTAGAAACGTACACATCAAGGGTTCTCTCGCCAATTTGCTCCGCAAATTGCTCTCCCCACTCGATGATAGTTGGACCATCAGACTCAAGCGCATCGTACAGGCCCGTATCTTCAAGCTGATCAGGGTCGTTTAGGCGATACAGGTCAAAGTGGTAGAGCGGCATGAGTGCGCCCTCATAAACCATCTCGATAGTAAAGGTTGGGCTGGTTACATCATCCTTGACGCCCATGCCAGCAGCAATGCCCTTAGTAAGCTGCGTCTTTCCTGCGCCAAGGTCTCCCGTAAGCACTAGCACGTCTCCTGCTTGCAGGAGTTTGCCCAGAATCTGACCAAGAGCAATAGTTTGCTCGGTGGTGGTAGAAACATACGTGCCGGCCGCAGTTTTTTCTGGCAGGTTGCTTGCGGCAGTATTGCATGTTGTGGTGTCATTTGCGCCAATATTTGTACTGGTAGAAAGGTTAGTCACACGAGCCTCCTCGAGGGTGTTCCTCAAGCCAATCAGCAAGAAGTCGCAGGTCATCTTTGAGGAACTGCGCCCATTCTTTACGGTAAATAGTTGATGCAGGATGCATGGTGGGCAGCACGCAAAAAGCGCCTATCTGATAAAACTTGCCGCGCAGCTCGGTCACGCCCTTATCGGTATGCATAACAAACTGCGTTGCAAAATTGCCCAAGCACACAATAACGTCCGGCTTAATAGCACGAATCTGATTGCGAAGGTACGGAGAGCATTCCTCTACCTCAGCTACCTTGGGATTTCTATTTGAAGGTGGTCGGCATTTGACTACGTTAGAGATAAAAACATCCTGGCGAGAAAGTCCAACTTCTTCTAACAGCGCATCAAGCTTTTTGCCAGACGTGCCCACGAAAGGCTGACCGCTTAGATCCTCATTTTTACCAGGAGCTTCTCCCACAATCATGATGCGAGCGTTGGGATTTGGACCACCAAACACAATATTTGTGCGCGTTTCCCACAGAGGACACTTCTTGCAATCAGCAATCTGCTTGCGAATCTCATCAAGCGTAACTGCCATTAGATGTACACCTTATCAAGGCGAGCGCCAAAGTTGCAAACCACCTCGTAATTGATGGTCTCGCGAAGGTCAGCCATCTCATCTGCAGTGATTTCTTGGTCGCCGTCTTTGCCGATGAGGGTAACCACGTCACCATGGCGAATTTCGTGTGCAGGCTTATTAGCGTGTGTACCAGCGGTATCAATAGCAATCATAAACTGATCCATGCAGATGTTGCCCACCTGGCGAACACGATCTCCGCGCGTCAAAACATCCATCCGATTAGAGAGGCAACGTGCAAGTCCGTCGGCGTAGCCAATAGGCACGGTAGCTACCTGGATGTTATTGCGAGGAACGCGCCACGTCATACCGTAACCAACGCCGTCGCCAACAGCTGGATACACCACGCGCGTCACGCGACCGCGCACACTCATAACAGGCTGCAGGTCAATGCGGGGAATAGTGAGCTTGCTTGGATGAAGTCCATACAGGCCAATGCCCACGCGAACCATATCAAACTGAATATCTTTGTGCAGGACGGTGCCAGGAGTGTTGTCGGCGTGAACCAAGCCCAGCTCATAGCCTGCGTTTTTGAGCGCGGTAACCGCCTCAATAAAGCGATTAACTTGCAGGTCAAAGTCCCAGTTGTCAAGCACGTCGGCCGTAGCAAAATGCGTAAACGTACCAGCGCATTCAAGACCCCTGTGGAAATCAATAGAACCGCGCACCTCGAGAAGATCTTCTCGCCTGACACCAATGCGGGTCATGCCAGTGTCAATGGCCAGGTGGTAGCGGCCAACCTTGTTAGCTGCGGCAGCAGCCTCGCCGTACGCGAGGGCAAAGTCAACTGTGTAGACAGAAGGCATGATGTCAAAGCGGACAAGGTCTGGAATGGAGGTAACTGGCGGCTCAGAAAGCACCAGGATAGGATTATCAATGCCAGAACAGCGCAGCTCAACACCCTCATCAACCGTTGCAACGGCAAACTGATCGGCACCCACGGACTGCATTGCTTTAGCGCACTGAGCAGCGCCGTGACCGTATGCGTCAGCCTTAACCACGCACATCATCTTGACACCGCGGTTGAGTTGAGCCTTAAACGCCTTTACGTTGTGGCGGACGGCAGACAGATCAATCTCTATCCAAGCCCATCTATCCTGGGGATATGCCGACATCAGGCTCACCTACTCCGCAGCTTCTTCAAAGTCTGCCATAGGGAATGCAATCTGCTCCTCAAGTGCATCGGAAGCAAGGCCAATAACGTCGCAGATGTCTCCAGCCATGGCTCCGCGTACACCGAACTTCTCGGCGGCTAGCTGACCTGCGTATGCGTGAACCTCACAGGCAAGCGAGCAGAAGGTTGGCAGGTCATCAACTTGGCCAGCAACCTGAGCCAGGCGGCCAGCAATGGTACCAGCAAGAACGTCGCCAGAGCCAGCGGTTGCCAGCGTAACGGGACCAGGCTTGGGCAGAACAGCTTTCTGAACACCCACGCAACCGGTAGCGGTGCCCTTAGCAACAATGACCAGCTCAGAGCCACCATCTGCCCAGACAATCTTGCGAGCAGCCTCAAGCTGAGCCACCAGGCTTGCAGGAGGATTGTCCACCTGGTTGACCAGGCGACCAAGCTCGCGACGATGTGGAGTCATAATGAGTGGAGCGGTACGACGCGTGAGCTCGGGGAAATCTGGGAGGTTGTTATTGGTGAGGCGAGCAATGCAGTTGAGCGCGTCGGCATCAACAATAACGGGCAGCTCAGAGTCAAGCAGTGCAGAAGTAACCTTGACGGTTCCGCCAGAAACACGCATACCAGGACCAACCAATGTAACGGTACGCATGGCAGCAAGCTGCAGTACCAGTGGAGCTGCCTCCTCGGTAAACACACCCTCGGCATCGCATGGAAGGCCAATAACGGGAACCTCCGGTAGCATCATCTGAACGCTGCTCACAATGGCCTCAGGGACTGCCAGGGTAACGTAGCCAGCACCTGCACGAGCAGCTGCCTTAGCAGCAAGGACAGCAGCTCCTGGGAATCGGCTTGAGCCGCCAACCACCAGTACGGAGCCGCGAGAGTACTTATCGCAGTCGTTGAGCTGAGCGGGAACACAAGCAAGATAATCTTCCAGGTCAACGCGCCATGCAACAGGGTCTGCCTCAACAACCAAGCGCTCAGTCTGCTCGGCCAGAGGAGCCACAACAATGGAGCCGCAAACGTCGCGGCCTGCGTCTGCAATAAGACCGGGCTTGAGCGCAATCATGGTAACGGTAACGTCAGCGACAACACACGCGCTTTCTACCTGGCCCTTCTGCGCAGAAAGACCACTTGGAACGTCAACGGAAAGCACACGAGCACCAGACTGATTGAGGCACTCAATCCAAATATCAAACGGGGCACGAACCTTGCCGTGAAAGCCTGTACCCAGCATGCAATCAAGCACCACGTCAGCCGTTGCCAGCAGATCAATCAGCTCCTGGCGAGAAGGGCCAACAAGCACCGAGATTCCCGCGCGAACGGCGCGCTGCGCCATCTGACGTGCAAGATCGCCGGAAATCTGATCAGGCTCAAGCGGGGTGACTACCTTAACGTTGCAGTTTCTAGAGCGCAGCGCTTCTGCTGCCACCCAGCCATCTCCACCGTTATTGCCAAGACCTACGAGGATGACAACGTTAGAGATGTCTCCTCCCATGCCAAGAGCCTCTTGAGCAGCAGCGTAACCTGCGCGGTGCATGAGCTCGGAAACACTCACGCCCACACGTGTCAGCGCAATCTCTACGCGCTTGATGTCCTCAACATTTAGTACCGGCTGCATAACTTACTCCTCGGATTTAACAACATCATCAAAGGTTGTCTCAATTATAGGTTCTTGCACGCGCTCAAGCTCATCCAACACAGAACGAGCTTCTTTGAACGAACGTGCCAGCTCCTGGGCAGCATCTTCCTTTTGATCTACCTTGGGTTTTACGGCGTTGGTCACCGCAACCGCATTGGCCACCGCAACATCTCTGGTGTACGAGATAGAAAGTGCAATCTCTTGCACACCCTGCTCCGCCGCAATCTGTGCAGCCTTGCCCGCTAGACGAGCCTGTGGCCTGCCCAACTGATCTCTCTCAACAGACACATCCTGAAAACCAATACCAGACGAGAAACCCGTTCCTAAGGCTTTAAGCACGGCTTCTCTTGCCGCAAAACGGGCAGCATAGTGCTCCGCAGGGCGAGCAGTGCGCTCACAATACGCACGCTCGGCATCGGTGAACATACGGCGAATAAAGTGAGGGCGTCTCTCAATTGCCTGCTGCATACGGGCAATCTCAAGCATATCTACACCTATTCCTGCCAGTGCCATCGTATCCCCTGGATCCATCTGCGCTTAAGCGCTCAGCCTATACTCCTCAAGTGCGTCGAGCACAATCTGATTTGCTTGCTGGCAGAGCTCATCGGTTGGAGCTTCTGCAAGAACGCGCACCAGAGGCTCTGTTCCGGAAGCGCGGACCAACACGCGACCATTGCCCTCAAGGAACTTCTCGGCAGCTGCAACTGCATCGTTAACCTTAGGAGACTGCATAGCAGCCTCTTTGTCGGTGACGCGAACGTTAACCAACTGCTGTGGATATAGTGTAACGGGACGAGTAAGCTCAGAGAGTTTCTCGCGCTCTGCTCGTAAGACCTCCATAATACGGAGGCTGGTCAAGATGCCGTCACCGGTCTTTGCCAGGTCACCAAAGATGATGTGACCACTCTGCTCGCCGCCCAGGCTGTACTCGTTCTCGTTCATGCAAGCGTAGACATACTTATCGCCTACGCTGGTTTTCTCGTAAGAGAGGCCAGCGTCGTCAAATGCTTTGAACAAGCCAAAGTTACTCATGACGGTAGTAACTACGGTCTGCTTAGCCAGGCGACCATACTTGTTAAGGTAGGTGCCGCAGACGTAGAGAATCAGGTCTCCATCAACCACGTGGCCGCGCTCGTCAACTGCCAGGCAGCGGTCAGCGTCACCATCGTAGGCAAAGCCCACGTCAAGGCCATTCTGGACCACAAAACGCTGCAGCTGGTCAATGTGGGTAGAACCGCAATCAACATTGATGTTGAGGCCGTTTGGAGCGTTGTTGATAACGTGAGTCTCGGCGCCCAGGGCGTCAAAGACAGGGCGAGCAACACTAGAAGCTGCGCCGTTTGCGCAATCCAGGCCAATCTTCAGACCCTGCAGACTAAAGCCGCAGCTAGCAATAAGACTTGAGATGTAGCGGTTGCGGCCCTGCATGTAATCAACCGTGCGGCCAATGCCATCACCGGTTGCCAGAGGAACGTCAATCTCGCCGTCAATATATGCCTCTACCTGCTCAAGGACATCCTCATCCATCTTGTAGCCGTCTTTGTTGACCAGCTTGATGCCGTTATCGGTGAATGGGTTGTGAGAAGCGGTAATCATGACACCGCAGTCAAAAGTACCATCTACAACCTCAAAGCTGACGCCAGGTGTAGGAATAACGTGTAGCATGTACGCGTCAGCGCCGGAAGCAACCAAGCCCGAGACAAGTGCAGACTCAAACATATAGCTTGACCTGCGGGTATCCTTACCAATAATGATACGAGCCTTGCGAGCCTGCTTAGCTCCGTAATACCAGCCAATAAAGCGGCCAATTTTGTATGCGTGATCGACGTTCAAACCCTCATTTGCACGGCCTCTAAAGCCGTCGGTTCCAAAGTACTTCATAAGCGTCTCCTAAGCTGCGAATGTAATGTTGTCGGGTGGAGAGCAACGTGCGCGCGAAGCGCCAGCGAACTACTCGACAAGTGGGGCTTCTCGCCAGATGGCGAGAAGAACGTGCGGACTAAAACGGTTGCGTAAATATGCAAAATGCAACCATTTAAAAGTATACAAAAAAGAGACCTGCCGATATACGACAGGTCTCTCTGTGAGGACTTTTTTGGGTCCAGCGGCCTTAGCGCTTGGAGAACTGAGGACGCTTACGAGCCTTCTTCAGACCGTACTTCTTACGCTCGACCGCACGAGAATCGCGGGTGAGGTAGCCGGCCTTCTTAAGGTCATCACGATACTCGCCAGCCTCAAGAAGAGCGCGAGCGATGCCCAGGCGAAGTGCGCCGGACTGACCATTGATGCCGCCGCCATCGCAGTTTGCGAAGACGTCAAAGCGCTCAAGGGTATCGGTAATGCGGAGAGGTGCGGTTGCGTTATCTACGAGCTGCTGGCGACCAAAGTACTGGGTTGCCTCGCGGCCATTAACGGTAACCTTACCAGTTCCAGGAACAAGACGAACACGAGCGACGGCCTCTTTACGACGGCCGGTGCCGGTGTAAACAGCGGTGTTATCTGCCATCGTTTAGCCCTCCAGCTCAATCTTGACGGGATTCTGTGCAGCATGTGGGTGCTCAGCGCTGGCGTAAACCTTAAGCTTCATACCCTGCTTGCGACCAAGAGTGGTCTTAGGAAGCATGCCCTTGACTGCGTGCTCAACAACACGCTCTGGGTGCTTCTCCATCTCTTCCTTGAAGGAAGTGATCTTCAAGCCACCAAGGTAGCCGGAGTGACGCCAATACTCCTTGTGATCAGCCTTAACACCAGTAAGGACGATCTTGTCTGCATTGATGATGACAACAAAGTCACCAGTATCAGCGTTTGGGGTGTACTGTGGCTTGTTCTTGCCACGAAGAATCATGGCAGCCTTTGTAGCCAGACGACCGAGCGTTGCGCCCTCAGCGTCGATAAGCACCCACTTGCGCTCGACTTCGCCAGCCTTGGCGAACTGAGTCGACTTCTTCACTTGACTCCTCCTACGAATTACGAGTTGATAACCCCTGGACGGGTCATCGATGCTTTTTCTTGTCAGAGATTACGGGGCTCTGTGGAAAAGCCTTAAAAGTATACTCCACTCTTTAGCTGTTGTACGCGGGAATTTTTATTGCTTCACGAATGCAACAATTCGTTCAAATTTGACGGGTTTCTCCAC
Source organism: uncultured Atopobium sp. (assembly GCA_963548345.1). Taxonomy (GTDB): domain Bacteria; phylum Actinomycetota; class Coriobacteriia; order Coriobacteriales; family Atopobiaceae; genus Lancefieldella. Next base: position 13,240 of record CAUUUQ010000026.1, read on the forward strand.
ATTGAAAAGCCGTCCACAGCACAAGAACAACCACTTGGCCTGCTGTGCGATACATTTTGTTTCGACTTTTTATTTTATGGGGCGAGAAGTGCGGGCGTGCTCGTATGTTTACACCAAGGTCAAAGCTACAACGTCAGGAGGAAACAATGCGTGACACAGATTTTGTCGCACGTTTGCACCGGAACTTTGCGTTGCTGGGCAGCCAGCTTAAAACCCGACTTAAGAATCATGTTGTACTGAGCACCGCACTTGCTCTATTTGCAGCGCTTTTGCTGGTGATTCCATTCTATGGTTGCTCGCCAGCCGCCTCTGAGAACACTCAAGGCAGCTCAACCGCTCAGTCTGAGGCGCAGAAGGATCAAAAAGAAGAGGCTCCTAAGGGAACCGTTAAAGCAACATCGTTCTACTCGCCAACCCTTGGCTTGGACTGGAACTATGACGTCTACCTGCCTGCAGACTACGAGTCCAATCCCGATAAGACCTATCCTGTTATTTACATGCTGCATGGCCTGTATGGCAATCATCGCAATTTACTAGAGCGCTTTGATTCGTCCGCCATGCTTGACGAGGCTATTCAAACCGCTGGTCAGGGAGCTATCGTAGTCTTTGTCGACGGCTTTAACAGCTTCTACATTGACTCCGCTGACCGCGGCCTCAAGATGGAATCCGCCATCATGAACGACCTGGTACCTTACATTGAGAGCACGTATCGCGTGTCAAAGGACCGCAAGGATCACGCAATCGGCGGCATTTCTATGGGCGGTTATGGTGCAGCTCGATTTGTTTTACACCACTCCGATTACTTTAGTAAAGGCATTCTGCTCTCGCCTTCTGTTTGGACCACACTTGCTGACGACAACTTTATTTACACGTCTCAGCACGCCTTTAGCGACGGAACCACCAGCTGGTCATGGGATCTGTACAAGCAGCTGTTCCCCACTCAGTATCTTGGTGAGGTTGATCCAAGTCAGGTTTCGTTCTTTGTGGCAACAACTTCCGACGACGGCGTAGTGCCTGTTGCTGACGTGGACGCCTTTGTTGAGCAACTCAAGAATGCTGGTATCAACGTTGACTACCAGCGCGACTCCGGCGACAACCACAACTGGAAGTACTGGTCCAGGGTTGCTCCAACTGCGTACGCTTGGGCACTCGACCAGTTCAAGAGCGCTGACAGCAAGTAAGCGCTGACGGCGCGTCGGGCGACGCGGGTCCAGGGCGGCCGCGAGTGCGCCGGGTTTCTCGCCAGAAAAGACCGCGGATATGCGCGTAACAGCGCTGTCCGCGGTTACTTTTTTGCCGAAACTGAAGTATTATCAGCGTAGATAACTTGCGCCGATTGCGGCGCTATTCAAGCGCCCATTTCGACGCCGCAAACCGAGGAGCGATCATGCCCAGCATCTACACCGTCACGCTCAACCCCGCCCTGGACAAGACCGTCCAGGTGCCAAACTTTGCCGTTGACCAGGTAAATCGCATCACGTGGCTCAGGCGAGACGCGGGCGGCAAGGGCATCAACGTCTCCAAGGTTATCGCTAAGCTGGGCGGAGAGTCTACCGCTATCGCCGTTCTTGCAGGTCAGACTGGCATATGGATTGCTGACACGCTTGGCGAGAATAACATCAAGGTCCAGGCGATTTCCGTTCCCGGCGAGACGCGCACCAATCTTAAGGTCGTCGACACCGAGGGTGGCACCAACACCGACATCAACGAGTCTGGTCCCGAGGTCACCGATACCGTGCTTGACCAGGCGCTTGCTGACGTGATTGCCAAGACTTCCGCTGGCGACATTGTGGTTCTTTCCGGCAGCCTCCCCCGCGGAGCTTCCGCTGATACGTATGGCCGCTGGACTCGCGCTTTGCGCGACGCCTGGTTGAAGGTGTACCTGGACGCCGACGGCGCAGCGCTCTCAGCTGGCCTTGAACAAAAGCCATACTTCACCAAGCCAAACGATCACGAGCTTTCCGCCATGCTTGGCCGTGAGCTTGCCGACGTGGACGCGATTGCTGCTGCCGCATCCGAGATTGTTGCTGGTGGCATCGACACGGTCTGCGTTTCCATGGGCGGCAACGGCGCCGTCTACGCCACGGCCGACGAGGTCTGGTATGCAGGTCCAGTAAAAGTCCAGGTAGGAAGCACTGTCGGTGCCGGTGACTCCGTTGTGGCGGCATTTGCCTTTGCAGATGCACAGGGCCTCTCGACAGAAGACGCGCTGCGACTGGCCATGGCCACGGGCGCCGCAAACGTCATGGAGAGCGGAACTCAGGCGGCGGAGCGCTCGGTTGTGGATTCGCTTATCGAAAAAGTGCAGCTCACGCGCCTGCGATAGCGCGCGGGATGCGAGCGCGGGTGCGCGGAGAGCTACGAGTGCACCGGGTTTCTCGCCAGGTGCGCCTTAACAACATGCGCGCCTGAAAAGTGCAAAGAATCTGTATTTGAGGCACCGATTCTTTGCAGAAATCAGGCAAATCCACAGATTCTTTGATGCTTTTAGGCAAAATCCACCGAATCTTTGATGAAATCAGGCGCGTGAAAGACGGACCGTCTGCTCCAAATTTTTGAGCCTGAAAACTGCATCACATCTGAGTAAAACAGCTCAGACATGGCGAGAAAAACCGGCAAAACCACTCAGATATTGTGCACTTTTCCGGCAAATCATTCAGACATGGCGAGAAAATCAGGCGCGCATAATGTCGCGCTTGTAGCACCGTCGTACGAAAACGCTCGCGATCTTTCCGCAGTTATTCAGTAGCACCCGCGGTCTTCCTGCGGTTACATTCAAGCTTCCAGCCGATCATCCAACCAACTGCAAGAACGTAATTCTCGATAGCTCCTACCAAATTTACCGATTCGTGAGCGCTCAAAAAATGGATGAAGTGATTGGTTCCAATTCCAATGCCACCCAGAATCAGCGCGAGCAAAATTGCACGTAGATAGACCCAATCGTAGTGGAAACAAGTGGTGACCAAAATGATGAGCACCGCGAGATTCCAAAAACCAATCTCTCGCTGCCATCCGGTCGAAATGCCATAAGCGGCGTTGCTCCCCATGTGCTCTGGGGCGATGATCTGCAGAATTGCCGCACCGGTCATCGCAACGATAACCAGCGCAAACATTACCTTCAAAAACTTGTTCATCGGCGTCTTCAAAACAAACTCTTTCCGTATCAATTTGTGCTTCCTGCGCAGGTCACGCGCAAGCCACCGCAGGTCGCGCGAGCGCTAACTCGCGCACCCTACTCGATAAAACTTTTAATCTCTTCGAGGCGATCAAGTGCAACTTGGCGACCTGTCAGGTATAGAGACAGCAGAGCCTCGCCAGACTTCTCGTTAACTTTAACTTCAACTGGCTCGGGAGGCTCAAGCACCAGCACTCTACCCTCTTCCTCCAGCTCAAAGAGCTGTTTGCGCTGATCCATGTAACGCTCGGCGCGAGAAGCCAGCGCAGCTTCAAAGTACGGATATGAGGAATAGAGCTGTGAGCGAATGGCAATCTGCTCGTTGACGTCGGTTTTTACGAAGTTCCTGTCCTGCGTGACAATGACCAGCGCTTTCTTTGCTGGCGTATGGTCAGGTACGTCAACCGCACGCTCTGCTTTTCCGTCGGGCAGGCCAAGCGCCACCGCAAACGGAATTGAATCGGTTGTTCCGCCGTCCAAATAACGATGTCCGTCCAGCTCAACCATGCGAGAAACCGTTGGCATCGACGCGGACGCTCGGACCATAGTCACGTCTTCCGGGAACTTTTTTACGTGCAGATACGCCGACGTGCCAAACGTAACATCGGACGCCACCACGTACATCTGCATGGGATTTTGGTTGAACGCCTCGTTATCGCAAGGGTCCAGGTGGTTTTGAATCTCGTCAAACATAAAATCCGCGCCTGCGATGTCACCGGTCGTGATCAGCGAGCGGATCGAAAGAAAACGGGGGTCGTCTCTAAATGCCAGCATGATGCGCATGGCGCGGCCCATCTGCTTGGACCTGAAGCTCACGGCATTGATAGCGCCCGCGGAAACTCCCCACACACTCTCAAAGTTGGTGACGCCCTTCTCGCGAAGCACGTCAAGAATTCCAGCGGTAAAAATGCCTCGATAACTGCCGCCTTCTAGAATAAGCGCAGTTGAAGATGGATGCGTCGACTCCTGCCCCACACCGCCATTCTGCGAGAACTTCTGCTGCTGATCTTCCATAACAACCTCCGAACTTTGTTATTCAGAGTGTACCCAATTTCCGCCTAGCCGCCCGCCCGGTTTCCACACAAAAAAGCGCCCGAATCT
>CAUUUQ010000027.1:0-17409 GCA_963548345.1 uncultured Atopobium sp.
TAGCAGCCATATAAACTGCTACGCTAAAAAAGTCTAACTTTTGGGGGTCACATCAGTCTGCGGGCTTTTTCTTAAGTACGTTTTATGGAGAGAGCCTTAGCTTTCTGAAGGGGTTTGGGGCTCTGCGGGTTTCTCGCCAAGCTCGCTGATAAAGATTGCAACAAAGATAACAATAAAGCCAAGGAAGATTGTGGGGGTAATAACCTCAGCAAGGAAGATCACGCCAAAAACTGCTGCAAAAATACTGTCCAGAGAAATTATTAGTGAGGCCTGAACAGGAGTAACTGACTTCTGTGCGCGGTTCTGCAAAACACCAGTCAGTGCGGTTGCAATAAGAGTGATGTAGGCGAGGGCAACCCAGGCATTTATGGGCAGTGCCGCAAAATTGGGAACCGTTTCAAAGCAAAGCGCGTAGGCAAGGCAGGGAAGGGCGCTCACGCCAAGCTGCACCACCGTAAGTGTGATGATGTCGTATTTGTGAGCAAGCTCGGCAGTAAGCACAAAAACGAAGGCAAAAATAATGGCTGAGAGCAATGTCATCTGCTCGCCCAAGCCAAACGAGAACGAAAAATCAGTGCCCAGTGAGATAAGACCAATGCCAGCTACGCATAAAAAGGCTGCAAAGATACTGGTTCCATGAGGTTTTTTCTTTGCAATGAGCCAGTTTACAAACGGAATCATCGCGCAATAAATTGATGCAATAAAAGCAGCTTTACCTGCAGTGGTATAAGCAAGAGCTCCATTTTGGAACAGAAATCCTAGACCGTTAAGAACGCCTAAGAGCACGCCGTATTTGATATGTGTGACATTCAAGTGTTCTTTAAGTTTTTTTCTAAAGATGATGGCAACAATACCTACGGCAAAGACAAAACGTAAGGTCATAAGCCAAGCTGCCGAGATATAACTAATTGCATCTTTGATAACGACAAATGACCCGCCCCAGATAAGTGCGCAGATAAGAAGAGCAAACTTCCATACAAGCGTAGAAGAAGTATCTAGTGTGAGTCCGGAAGAGTTTCTAGTAGAAAGATCTGATGATGCCACGCGCTATCCATTCCCGTCGAAGGTAAAAGTTAAGGTATAGGTAGTGATTTGAGAAAATCAAACGCGTGCAAGTATACGTGATTTTGCACTTGAAGCGCCCCACAAGCAGCATAAAAATGAGATTAGAAGTATACTCACATCTGCAAGAAAAATAAGTGTGTGCGATTGTTTTATGTAAGAAGATATTTCAAGGAGACTCGTATGTCCAACTACGTTCTGACCTGTTGCTCTACGGCCGATGTAAGTGAGAAGTACCTTCAGTCACGTGATGTGAAATACGTATATTTCAACTACGAACTTGATGGTGTTCAGTGCAAGGATGACTTTGGTCGCACTAATACACCAGCTGATCTCTATAAAAAGATGCTTGCAGGTGCTGAGTGCCGCACTTCACAGGTATCAATTGGTGAGTACATGGCCTTCTGGCGTCCTTTCCTTGAGGAGGGCAAAGACGTTCTTCATGTTTCGTTGAGTTCTGGCGTTTCTGGAACGTATGAGTCTGCTTGTCAGGCAAAGGTAGAAATTGAGCAGGAGTTTCCTGACAGAAAGATTGAGGTTGTCGACTCTCTGCAGGCATCTTCTGGCTACGGTTTGCTGGTAGACGGTCTTGCCGATAAGCGCGATGAGGGTCTGTCTTTTGACGAAGCAGTTGCATGGGCCAAAGAGGCTCGTCACCGTGTGTATGGATGGTTCTTCTCAACAGATTTGACCTTCTTTGTTCGTGGTGGTCGCATTTCCAGGACAGCTGGCCTGCTTGGCGGCATGCTTAACATTTGTCCTGTTATGGATATTGAGGCCGACGGTTCTTTGGCTGTTAAAGAGAAGGCACGTGGCAAAAAGAAGGCAATTGCTCGCGTAGTTGAGATCATGACTCAAACTGCAGAGCAGGGCAGTGCTTACGCACGTAAAGTGTTTATCTCTAACTCTGAATGCGCCTCTGATGCCCAGGCTGTCAAAGAGCTTATTCAAGAAAAGCTTCCACAGACCGGTGATATCAACATCTTTACCATTGGTGCAACTATTGGTGTTCATACTGGTCCTGGAACTGTTGCAACATTCTGGTGGGGAGAAGAACCTCGCGCTTAAGATGTTGTTCGAGTAGGTAGGAAAGGTCTTTAGTCATGGTTAATTTTGAGTACGTTGTACCTACTCAAGTGGTTTTTGGAAAAGATACTCAACTTCGTGTGGCAGAGCTTGTCTCTGCTCACGGAGGTACCAAGGTGCTGGTGCATTTTGGTGGCAGTCACGTGGTAAAGAGTGGCTTGCTTAACCAGATCCACCAGCTTCTAAGCAATGCGGGAATTGCTTTTGTTGACTGTGGTGGAGTTGTCCCTAATCCTCGATTAGAGCTTGCAGAAGAAGCTGTAGAGCTGGGCAATCGCGAGGGTGTTGACTTTATTTTGGCCATCGGTGGCGGATCTGTCATGGATTCTGCTAAGGCGATTGCATATGGCCTGGCCAATGACGTTTCTCTTGAAGACCTCTATTTGCATAAGGTCAGTGTTTCAAAGGCAGTTCCTCTTGGTGTCATTTCTACTATTGCAGGAACTGGATCTGAAACCTCTGATTCTTCCGTCATGAACATTACGCTGGCTGATGGCCGTGTTCTTAAGCGTTCTTATCACCATCAGAGCGGCCGTCCTTGCTTTGCCATCATGAATCCAGAGCTCACCTATTCCGTGAGTGCTTATCAGACGGCATCAACAGGCGCCGACATCATGATGCACACCATGGAGCGCTATTTTACGCTCGAGAAGGACGTGGCACTCACTGACGAGCTAGCCGAGGGGCTCTTACGCACCGTAAAAGAAGCTGTCTTGATTGCTGTCAAAGAACCAGAGAATTACGCTGCACGTGCAGATTTGCTCTGGGCATCGTCGCTTTCTCACTGCGGACTTACCGGAACTGGTCGCGTAAGCGATTTTGCTTCTCATGCAATCGAGCATGAGCTGAGCGCAAAGTATGATGTAGCTCACGGTGCTGGTCTCACGGCTATTTGGGCAAGTTGGGCTCGCTATGTTATGAGCCAAGATCCAGAGCGCTTTGCGCAGTTTGCGGTTAATGTTTTTGGAGTTCAAAATAACTTCCATAATCCAACCGCTACAGGCCTTGCGGGAATCGAAGCTTGGAATCAGTGGTGTCATGCAATTGGTATGCCAACCTCCCTTGCCGAGCTTGGAGTAGACCCTTCGGAAGAGGACATTCTTCAGATGGCAAAAGGCACTATTGATGCTCGCGGTGGAGATCATGCGGGCAACTTTATGCAGCTTAAAACAGCAGATGTTCAACAGATTTTAAGAATGGCCCTAAAGTAAAGTTTCTCAAGGTAAATTTTGTTTCATTGCGGGTATTATTACTACATACGAAGTTACTGAGCTAAAAGCTCAAATATACGGAAGGAAGATTCATGAGCGGTTTTGTTAAGGCAGACAATGTTTTTGTAAACCAGAACGCAGCGAGCCGTAATGATGTCCTGCGTTTTATTGCCGATAAAGCACTGGAAGCTGGCGTAACTGACGATGCAGACGCTGTTTACAATGCTTTTTTGGCTCGTGAGGAAATGGGCGAGACCGGCATGACTGACGGTTTTGCAGTTCCACACGCAAAAGATGCTGCTATCAAGGACGCAGCTGTCTTTGTCTTCAAGAACAGCACCCCTCTTGAGTGGCCTTCTTTTGACGAGAAGCCCGTTGATGTTGCCATTGCACTGCTTGTTCCAGATGGAGAGGCTGGCACCACTCACATCAAGCTTCTTTCTAAGACCGCTGTTCTTCTGATGAGAGATGAGTTTAAGTCTCTACTTCGTGGCTCTAATGATCAGGAAGCTATTGCTCAGGCTATTAACGAGGGCATTAGCGAGGAGTAGGGTTTCTCGCCAAGTTATAGAGGGCTTAGCAGTTGCTTTCTGTAACAGTTTAACTGGGTAAAATTTTGGACACTCAAGCACAAACTTGAGTGTCCTTTTTGTGTAAAAAGGCGTACACTTGTACTAGTTTTAGTCGAGAAGGGAGTCAGATGTTTACACCATGTACTGACAAGCGCGTTGCTGTCTTTTTTGCCGATGGTTGTGAAGAGATTGAGGGACTGAGCGTTGTTGATGTCCTGTATCGTGCAGGTATTCCCTGTGACAAAGTGTCTATCTCTGATTCCTTGAGCGTGACTTCATCTCACCAGGTTACCTTTCTAACAGACAAGCTACTTAGTCAGGTCTCGTTTGATGATTACAGCATGTTGGTGCTTCCTGGAGGTCTTCCTGGAACTACTAATCTTGAGGCTTGTGAGCCACTTATGCAGGCAGTTGATGCGTTTGCGGAAGATGGCCGTGCGCTTGCTGCAATCTGTGCTGCTCCTTCAATTTACGCTAAGCGTGGATTGCTTGCGGGTAAGAAGGCTACGTCTAATCCAGGCTTCCAGCATTTTCTTTCAGAGAATGGCGCCAATCTTTCGCAAGATGCGGTTTGTGTTGATGGTTCTTTTATTACCAGTCAGGGTGCGGGAACAGCTCTTAAGTTTGGTCTTGAGATTGTTCGTTATCTTGTAGGTAATGACGTGGCAGAAAAAGTTTCAAAAGGCATTGTGCTTATCTAGACCATGGCGCCTTCTCAAAAACAGTACCTGGTTATTGATCTAAAGAGTTTTTACGCATCGGTTGAATGTGTTGAGCGAGGCCTTGATCCCATGAAGGCCAAGCTTGTTGTGGCAGATCTTACTAGGACAGAAAAGACAATCTGTTTGGCTGTTTCACCGGCGCTTCGTGCGCTGGGTGTTCCTGGACGTTGCCGTGTTTTTGAGATTCCTAAAAACCTTACCTATGAGGTAGCTCCTCCTCGCATGGCTCTGTATGTGGAGCGCTCTGCAGATGTGTATTCGGTATATCTCAAATACATTGCACCAGAAGACATCCACGTTTACTCCATTGACGAGGCATTTATTGATGTAACACCGTACTTATCGCTTTATGGATGTACAGCAAGAGAGTTGGGCGAGAAAATCCGTGCAGATGTAGCAAAAACTACTGGCATTCCTGCTACCTGTGGTTTGGGTCCAAACTTGTATCTGGCAAAAATAGCTCTTGATATCACTGCAAAGCACAGCCCCAACTTTTTTGGTGAGCTTGATGAAGAGTCGTACAAGCTTAAACTCTGGAACCATAAGCCCTTAACTGATTTTTGGCATATTGGTGCAGGTATTCAAAAGCGACTTGCGGCAATGAATATTCACACCATGGGACAGCTTGCTACAGCTCCTACAGAGCCTTTGTATAAAGAATTTGGTGTTGATGCAGAAATCCTTATTGATCATGCATGGGGAATTGAGCCAACTACCATTGCGGATATTAAGGCCTACAAGTCTCAAAGTCATTCTGTCTCAACGGCGCAGGTCTTTGATCACAATAGAGATACAGAGGGCGCGCGTCTTATCTTTAAAGAGATGGTTGAGGCGTTGTCTTTAGAGCTTGTAACGCAAAAGCTCGTTTGCTCTTCTATTGGCATCTATATTGGCTACTCGGCAACAGAGAGCCAGATGGAAGAGCTGAGGCAGACGGGGGATTATAGGAGCTGGAGAAGACATATTCCCTCCAGCAGTGGCACTAGGAAGCTCTCTTATCCTACTAACTCTAGAGATGAGCTTATGGCAGAGGTTTTGTCTTTCTTTGACGAGCGCGTAATACCTTCAGAAAGTGTGCACCGCGTGGGTCTTACCTTCGGAAACACTCAAGAAGAAACGGGCTCAGGTATTCAGACTTCTCTTTTCCAGGACAACACTGTTTTAGAAAGAGAACGCCAGCGTCAAGATACTATCAATGCCATAAAGAAAAAGTTTGGTAAGAATTCTTTGCTCAAAGCTATGGACTTGCTCCCCGAAGCAACTGCACGACAGAGAAACGCTCAGATTGGAGGACATCGTAGTGGAGAAGAAACCAATGAGGCCTAAACAGGGTTTCTCGCCAGCAGAAGCTAGCGTAAAAGAGGATGCGTTTGCAGCGCAGATGCACTACGGACACCCTCGCATGTCGCGAGCAAACAGGACAAAAATATTTATGCCTTTTGATGCTCTGAAAGGTTTACGAGAAGCCTTGGCAGAAAGAGAACAAGAAGCTCAAGACCATATAAAAGACTTTCATGACTTACCACACTGGTCATAGGTTTATACGATAAAATAGACAGGTCGTATAAAGAAATCGAGGAGGTTTCATGAACCCCAAAGCAAAGATTGCCATTCCAGCAATTGTGGCTCTCATTTTTATCGTCATTGATTTTGTTGCACCAGTTCAGTATCTCAGCTATTTCCACACGGTATTTAACTTTGCAACTCGTCAGACAAATCCCATCTCTCTGATTCTTGCACGTATTACCTATATTATTTTCCTGTGCTATCTTTTTGCTGCGGTTTCAGGTCTTTTGAGGGGCTTCCGTCCTCGTCTTAGGTGGGGTCTTTCCATTCTCTCTGTAGTTGGTTTGACTTCCGCACTTACCGAGCTCTCTGTGATGATTTCTATCAGCCAGGCGGTAAACTTCACCACCCTTATTCTTAACATCATGATTGTGGGCTTCTTGTTCCTCACGGCTCTTCTTGCACTTCTCATTTGGGTTCGTGCTAAGAAAGAGTTTGACCAGCGTCAGGCTGATCTTGAGGAGGAAGAGGTTGTTGTTTCTCCAATGCCTCTTGCTACCGAGGGCGCAGAGGTTGCTCCTGTAGTTCCTGTAACTGCAGAGGCTGCAGCAGCACCTGCTCCAGAAGCAACCGTCACAGCCGTTGCACCTGAGGCACCAGCGGCTCCAGAAGCTCCTGCAGCACCTGAGGCTCCACAGGAGTAGCTGTTCACGCACTCTCTTCTTGTTTGGAGGATTCTTTTCATAGGAGAAACGTATGTCTTTTGTTGAATTTAAAGAGGTAACAAAGACGTATACCATGGGCTCCGTCAAGGTACATGCTGTCCATGACATGAACTTCTCCATAGAAGAGGGCGAGCTTTGCGTAATTGTCGGCCCATCAGGTGCCGGTAAAACAACTGTCTTGAATATGCTCGGAGGTATGGATACCTGTACCTCCGGGTCTATTTATTTAGACGGAAAAGAAATTGGCGGGCTTTCAGAAAAAGAAAGAACGCTGTATCGCCGTCACGACATCGGCTTTGTTTTCCAGTTTTACAATCTTGTTCCTAATCTCACTGCAAAAGAAAACGTTGAGCTTGCTTCTCAGATTTGTCTTGACCCCATGCAGCCAGAAGATGCACTTCGAGCTGTTGGTCTTGAGCATCGTATGGATAACTTCCCAGCTCAGTTTTCTGGTGGAGAGCAGCAGCGTGTTTCTATTGCACGCGCTTTGGCAAAAAATCCACGTCTTTTGCTTTGTGATGAGCCAACAGGCGCGCTGGATTATAAAACAGGAAAGCAAATTCTTAAGCTCTTGCAGGATATGTGCAAAGAACAGCATAAAACCGTGGCTATTGTTACGCACAACTTTGCGTTCACTCAAATTGCCGATAGGGTAATCCACGTTAAAGAGGGTCAAGCTCAATCGGTAGAAATTAATCAACACCCAGCTGACGCGCTTACTGTCGAGTGGTAGTTATGCCCCGCGCTCTTTTTACCGAGATTACTCGGACCATCAAAGGGTCTCTCGCCAGATTTCTTGCAATTGCAGGAATTGTTGCGTTGGGCTGTGGCTTCTTTGCGGGACTCAAAATGGCAAGCCCTGACATGCAAGAAGCGGCTCATACGTTTTACGAAAACCAGCACCTCTATGACCTTCGCGTCATCTCAACGCTTGGATTAAGCGAGAAGGACGTTTCCGCCCTGGCGTCAGTTGAGGGTGTTGAAGCGGTTATGCCTTCTCGTACGGTAGACATTATGGCTACACTGACGTCGTCGCAATCTACTGCTCGTGTGAGTTCTTTTAGACCCGGTGAGCTTAACCAGCCAATAGTGGTTGAAGGAAGACTTCCTCAAGGACCTTACGAGTGCGTGATGAGCGCAGATCCCAAGAAACGTGCTGATATCAGTCTTGGTCAACAGATTGAGCTACCAGATACTTCAAACGGCGTTCATTTAAAGGGCGGCTCGTACACGGTTGTTGGTTTTGTAAATACGCCAACGTATCCGTATGTCAGCAATTTTGGTACTACATCGTTAGGCAATGGCATTGTGCAGCAATTTGTGTATGTCACTGAAGATGCTTTTGCAGATGATGACCCTTATACCGAAGTGTATGTGACAGTTCAGGGTGCTACCAGGTATAAGAGCGGCTCATCGGCGTATCAGAGCGCTGTTGATAGCGTTGCAGAACGCATTACACAGATGAATCCGTCGCTTGCTGCTCTTCGTTTGCAAGAGCTCAAAGATGACGCTCAAACTCAGGTTGATGAGGCTCGTCAAAAGCTGGAGCAATCAAGACAAGAGGCCGCGGATAAACTAGGGGATGCTCAGAAGAAGCTTGATGATGCGGAGGCACAAATTTCCGCTCAGCAGCAAAAGCTGGATGATGGTCAGAAGCAATATGATACAGGACGTCAGCAGCTTACAGCTTCGCGCTACAGTGCTGAGCAGCAATTTGCACAAGCGGAAGCTCAGATTACAGCTTCAGAGGCACAGATAGCCCAGGGAACAGCTGAGCTTAGTGCAGGAGAGGCTCAGTATCAGGCTGGTCTTGCTGCTTTTAATGCAGGACAAGCAACGTTTACACAGCAAAAGAGTGCGTTTGAAGCGGGTAGAGATGCGTTTCTTGCAGGACTTGCTGCGCAAGGAATTACGGCTTCTACACTTGAAGAAGCACAGCAGCAGCTCAGTGCTTTAGGTCTGGCAACTACGCAAGTGGACGCCCTTCTCGCCACACAGGCGCAGATTGGCGCTGCAGAGGCAGAGCTGGCTTCCCAGCAGCAGGCTTTAGCAGCCGCGCGAGAAGAGCTAGATCAGCGCACGGCTCAACTGCATGAGGCAGAGTCTCAGGTAGCTCAGGCGCGTCAGGATTTGGCAGAGGCAAGGCTTGCTACTGCAGATCAGCTGTCTGCAGCTCAGGATAAACTTGCTGCGTCGCTTAGTCGTCTGAGCGCAGGACAAACAGCCCTCCAAAGTGCAGAAGCTCAGACTAATGAGGGAAGACGGAGTCTTGAGGAGCAACGCACTGAGGTTGAGAAACAACTTGCTGACGGTCAGAAAGAGCTTGATGAAGCTCAGAAGAAGATTGATGAGCTTAAAGAGCCCGATGTGTATGTACTTGATCGCACAAAAGAGATTGGTGTTGCAGCTTATCAAGCAGACTCTGAGCGTATCAATGATATTGCTAATGTATTCCCACTGATGTTTTTCTTGGTGGCTGCTTTAGTGTCACTTACCAGTATGACGCGTATGGTTTCTGAAGAGCGTACGCTTATTGGTGTTCATAAGGCGCTTGGTTATTCAACTGCTCAGATTGCGGCAAAGTACCTGTTATATGCCTTGCTCGCCTCACTTTTGGGTGCCGTTATTGGCATAGCATGTTTAAGTCAAGTGTTACCAGGCGTTATTATCTCTGCATACGGGTCAATTTATACCATCCCAAATGGGGGAGCTCCTTATCCTATTCAACTTGATAGTGCGCTACTCTCGGGGCTCTCTGGCATAGGTATCACGCTGCTTTCTACAATGGCCGCCGTCTTGTCATCACTAAAAGAAGAACCTTCCAGTCTTATGCTTCCAAAAGCTCCAAAAGCTGGCTCAAAGATTTTGCTTGAGCGCGTTGAGCCTCTATGGTCCAGATTGTCTTTCTCGTGGAAAGTTACAATCAGAAACCTTGTCCGCTTTAAGCGACGCTTGATTATGACGCTGGTAGGAATTGCTGGATGTACTGCGCTTTTATTGGTGGCTTTTGGTCTTAGAGATTCCATTAGCGACATCATTGATAACCAATGGCCAGCTATCTCGCATTATGACTACATAGTGGGAATGACCTCCGATGTTTCTAAGGAAGAAGCAGATCAGATTAATGCAGAGCTCAATCAAGTGGGCGCCACAAACATTCATCGCATAACAAGAGAAAATGTTCTTCTTGAGTCACCTACACAAAAGGCGGGTTCTCTTACAAGAACAACTATTATGACCAGCAATTCTCTTCAAGACCTCACCGGTTTAGCAACCCTGCGTAATCGCCTTTCTGGTCAAGCAATAGAGCTTGGAGAAGACTCGGTAGTCATTACAGAGAAGCTTGCAAAACGGCTTGGTGTAGGTGTGGGAGATACCATTCAGGTCTATGCTCAAGACAGAATTGGAAACGCTTCAGGTGAGCCAAGTACGCTAACTATTACAGGAGTTGCCGAGAATTACGTTGGGTCGTATCTGTATGTGGGACCTTCTGCATGGCGTTCCCTGGACATTCAAGACGACGCCACGGATGGCTGGTATGCAACGCTTCCTGAAGATCAAACAACAAGAGATGCGTTTGGAGAAAAGCTTATTAACCAGGCAGGAGTTGCAACAGTAGATGACGTCAATGAGGCTATTCATACCTACAAAGAATCACTTGCCGTAGTTAATCGCGTGGTATCCATTCTTATTGTGGCCGCAGCTCTGTTGGCTTTTATCGTCTTGTATAACCTCACTAATATTAATATTGAAGAGCGCATTAGAGAGATTGCCAGCCTCAAAGTACTTGGATTTACGCGACACGAGGTTGATGCTTACGTCTTTAGAGAAATTGCATTATTAGCCGTCTTTGGAGCGCTCTTTGGACTTGTTCTAGGAACATATCTTGAGGGATTTGTAGTTCAGACTGCTGAGATTGATCTTGTTATGTTTGGTCGTGCTATTCATGCACCAAGTTATTGGTTTGCCTTTGGACTCACGCTTGTTTTCTCGCTGTTAGTGTATGTTGCTATGCGGCCAAAGCTCAAAAATATTGATATGGTGGAGAGCTTGAAGAGCGTTGAGTAGGCATCTTTTGCGCGCCCCAGGAAGGCACATTTTAGATAAGATAGAAGATAGTTGAGATTGCTTATTTATAAGGAGTTGGTATGCCTAAGGTTTCTTTTGTAATTCCTGCATACAACATCGAATCGTACATTGGGCGTTGTATTCAAAGTGTAAAGAATCAGACGTTTGGTGATTTTGAAGCAATTATTGTTGATGACGCCTCAACAGATTCCACTCCAGAGAAAATCGTTACGGCAGTAGGGGATGACAAAAGGTTCAAAGTTGTTACTCATGCAACTAACCAGGGACTTCATCTTGCACGTAAAACTGCTGCAGCTCATACAAAAGGCGAGTGGGTCTTTTGCCTAGACGGTGATGATGAGGTTACTCCTGATTTTCTTGAGCAGGTAGTTGCTCGTATTGATCAGAACCCTGTTGATATTCTCCACCTTGGTATTACCGTTATTCCAGAAAATGGTGTTGACCCAGCTGATGCAAAGTCTTTTGAAAGCTACATTAACCAGCAATCAGACTTTACTCAAGGCGATGATATCCTACGCATTATTTATGATGAGGGCTATGGGCAGAAGCTTGATTGGCGCGCTACGCAACGCTTGTATCGCGGAGAGCTTTTCCGCTCTGCCTTTGCAGAGATGACTTCGGAGCGCCTGGTAAGAGCAGAAGATGCCTATGAGGTATTTATCCTGGCAGATAAGGCTCAGACTGCCGATGGTTTTGAGTCTTGCAGAGGCTTTTTGTACCACTATGGCATCGGAGTAACTGGTGCTTCTCGTATTTCTTTAGATAAGTTCGGAGAGTTCTGCTATCAGTTCTTAGACAACATTGATCAAGTAGAACTTTATATTGGCAAGACAGATACTATTGCTCATCTTAATTCGTTTAGGGGTATGAAGCATAGATTGCTGGAGCTTTTGAGTGCTGAGTGGAGATTCCGTCTTGCTCCTGAAGATCAAGAGGCTGCTCTTGAGCCGTTTGCCATTCTCTTTGGACCATCAGTAGCAGCTCGAGAGCTCTATCGCTTTGTAAGGGATATTGCTTACGAGGCTATTGCTACTGGAACCGAGCTTCCAGAAGACAGTGATGCATATCGCTACAGGACGTATGCAAAGAAATATGCTGCTCTCATGCATCAGGATGAGGGACTGTCGTTTGATAGGGCAGTTCGCATGAAACAGATTGCCGATGAGCACATGGAATATCTAGAAAGAAAGCACATGGTAAAGATGTTTGAGCAGCAGCCTATTCGCATTCTTATCACTTCTCATAAAGATGTTGATGTTCCCGCAAGCAACTACCTTCAGCCTATTCAGGTAGGACCAGGTCAGAAGAGTAATCGCTTTACGTATATGCTCCATGACGATGAGGGCGATACCATTACCGAGAAAAACCCAATGTACTGTGAGATGACTACACAGTATTGGGCATGGAAGAACATCACCAATGCTCGCTATGTTGGCTTTGGTCATTATCGTCGCTACTTCAACTTTACCGATACGGTTTATCCAGAAAATCCGTTTGGTGAGGTCATGGATGACTTCATTGATGAAGATGCCATTAAGAAATATGGTCTTGATGATCAGACCATTGCCCAGTGCATTGAGGGCTATGACCTCATTACTACTGGGGTAAAGGATATTCGCAAATTCCCTGGAAGCGCTAATACACCTCTTGAGCAGTACCATTCCGCTCCGCTGCTTCATCCAAAGGATATGGATACTATGGCTGCGCTTATTATTGAGCGTCACCCAGAGTATGCAGAGGATGTAAACGCTTTTCTCAACGGTCATCAACAATGCTTCTGCAACATGTACATCATGCGCAAAGAGCTCTTTGATCGCTATGCAGCATGGGTATTCCCACTTGTTGACGAGTGGACTGCTCGCACTGATATGTCTACGTACAGCAAAGAGGCCCTAAGAACTCCAGGTCATCTGACTGAGCGTCTCTTTAATATCTGGCGTATGCATATGCTTCGTACAGAGGGCAAAAACTGGAAGGTAAAAGAGCTTCAGTGCATTCACTTTACCAATCCAGAGCCTCGTCAGAAGTTCATTCCTCTCTTTGAAGAGAAGCCTGAGATTGCAAGCCAGAACGTTGTTCCTGTTGTCTTTGCAGCAGATAACAACTACGTTCCAATTCTTACCTGCGCTATGGGTTCAATGCTTGAAAACGCCGACCCTAACCGCTTCTACGACGTGGTTGTCCTTAACACCAATATTGGCGGCTCAAAGCAGGAGATGGTTAAGAAGTACTTCTCGCGCTATAAGAATGCTCGTATTACGTTCTATAACGTGTGGCGTATGGTTAAAGACTACAAGCTAGACACTAATAATGCTCACATTAGTGTGGAGACATACTTCCGTTTCTTGGCTCAAGACATTCTTTCTGGTTACGATAAGGTTGTCTATCTAGACTCTGACCTTGTGGTCAATGGTAATGTTGCTGAACTTTATGATGTAAGAATGGGCAGCAATCTTATTGCTGCAACGCTTGATATTGATTATCTGGCAAACCTTAACATCCGCGGCGGAGATCGCATGAAGTACAGCCTTGACGTACTTAACCTCAAGAATCCTTATGCATACTTCCAGGCGGGAGTTATGGTCTTTAATACCGCTGAACTGCGCCGCTATCACACTGTTCCAGAATGGTTGCGCATTGCATCCAATCCAATCTTTATCTACAACGATCAAGATATTTTGAACAGCGAGTGCCAGGGTCGCGTTGTTTATCTCCCCGCTGACTGGAACGTGACACACAACATTTTTGGACGTGCCGAGAAACTTTATCCGATGGCACCAAATAGCGTCTTTGATGACTATCAGGCGGCACGTCGTGCTCCAAAGATTGTTCACTTTGCCGGTGCTATTAAGCCTTGGCAGAACGCTAGCTGCGACATGGCGTCCTATTTCTGGAAGTACGCGCGCAACACTCCGTTCTACGAGGTTATTATTCAGGACATGGTGCCAGGCGCTAGAAATGACGCCGACGTCACAGAGTTCCACGAGCGCGCGCTTTCTGATGCAAGTCCTCTGCGCAAGATTATTGACCCCATTGCACCATATGGCAGCGCAAGGCGAGAAGCCCTTAAGGCCCTTGGTAGAACCTTAAGAGGACGCAAATAAATACCTGGTAGGTGCAAGATTTCTTGCACCTACGTTTTTATGTTTGGAGTTGTAATGGCAGCACTTTCGCCAAAAGATATCGCTCGTGCGGCAGAGCTCAATAGAATCTTGAATCATGCGGCATATGCCTACTATGCCCTTGATAATCCAGAGCTTACTGACACTGAGTTTGACCGCCTTCTTATTGAGCTTCAGCAGCTTGAGGCAGCATATCCAGAGCTTGTAACTGAGGATAGCTATACCCAGCGCATAGGTGGATACGTTTCTGAGCAGTTTGAGCCTGTCCAGCATGCCGCTCGCATGTATTCCATGGACGATGCTATGAACCTAGAAGAGCTAGATGCATGGCTTTCCAGAACTGATGAGGCTCTTGGTGCGTCGCCTACAAACCCTGTGGCATATACCTGCGAGCTTAAGATTGACGGCTTAGGTGTTGCACTCACATATCGTGACGGTCAGTTCGTACGTGCTGCTACACGAGGTGACGGAAGCACGGGAGAAAACGTTACGGCAAACGTATTGACTATCTCTGATGTTCCACGAGAGCTTGCACTTGCAGGTCTTGAGCAGGTTGAAAATAGGGGCCTTAACCAGAGCATTGAGGTGCGCGGTGAGGTCTATATGCCCAAGCATTCCTTTATTCGTTTGAATGAAGATGCAGATGCTGCAGGTAAACAGCCTTTTGCTAACCCTAGAAATGCAGCTGCTGGATCTTTGCGTCAGAAGGATCCAAAGATTACCGCTCATCGAGACCTTGAGACCTTTATCTACGCAGTGGCCGATGAGGGTCCTCTTGACGTTCACAGTCAGTGGGAGTTCTTAAACTGGCTTCGTAGCTGCGGCTTTAATGTTAATCCTCATGCTCGTCGTTGCTTGAGCGCTCAGGAAGTTCACGATTTTTGTGCGCAAGCTCTTGAGCAGCGAGGAGACCTTAACTACGACATTGATGGCGTGGTGGTAAAGGTTGACTCTTTTGCCAGCCAGGAAGCTCTAGGATTTACTTCTCGCGCTCCTCGTTGGGCTATTGCATTTAAGTTCCCACCAGAGGAAAAGCAGACCGTTTTGCGAGAAATTCGTATTCAGGTTGGTCGTACGGGCGTACTCACACCTGTTGCTGAGTTTGATCCCGTTACTGTTGCGGGTTCTACCATTGCGCGCGCAACCCTCCACAACCTTGATGAGATTCGTCGTAAAAATGTGCGCGAGGGCGACACCATCATTGTCCACAAGGCAGGAGATGTTATTCCAGAGGTCGTTGGACCAGTTTTGAGTCTTCGACCTGCAGATGCTGTTGAGTTCCAGATGCCAACTACCTGTCCAAGTTGTGGCAGCCCTGTTATTCAGGAAGAAGGAGAAGTGGCCTTCCGCTGCGTCTCTATTGATTGTCCTGCTCAGGCAGTTGAGCGCCTGATTCACTGGGGCAGCCGTAAGGCCATGGACATTGACGGCCTTGGTGACGAGCTTATTAATCGTATGGTTGAAGAGGGCGTCCTCTCTGACGTAGCCGACTTCTACGACAAACTCACTGAAGAAACGCTGGCAAGCATGCCTACAGGTCGTGTCTACGATACCGATACTGCAGATCACCTTTCTGGCGACAGCATTCCTGTGGGTCACACTATTGCCAAGAAGGTTATGGCAAAGGTTGAGGAATCAAAGACGCGAGGTCTTGGACGCGTGCTCTTTGGTATTGGCATGAGGCACGTTGGTGCTAACGTTGCAGAGCTTCTTGCCCAAGAATTTGGCTCTATCCAGGCGCTTGCTACAGCCCCTGTCGAGAAGATCGCTGAAATCCCAGGTATTGGCCCTAAGATTGCAGAGTCTGTACACGAGTTCTTCTCGATACCAGAAAATGTTGCCGTTATTGAGCGTCTTCGTCAGGCAGGCGTAGTGCTTGAAGAAGAGAAGCCAGAAAATGAGCTTCCTCAGACACTTGCTGGGCTTACGTTTGTTTTAACGGGAACTCTTGAGCACTTCACACGCGATGAGGCTGGTGCCCAGCTCAAAGCTATGGGAGCAAAGGTTTCCGGCTCTGTATCTAAGAAGACTAGCTTCGTAGTAGCAGGAGAAGCCGCGGGGTCTAAGCTTACTAAGGCTGAGAGCTTGGGCGTTCCTGTACTTAATGAGGCTGCGCTCCAGCAAATTCTTGAAAAAGGTCAGGCACCTGCATAAATGTGCATGTTCAGTAACAAAGTAGTGATGTATATTACCTTGTTACTATCAGTAAAAAGGAGACGACCAAATGAAACTTATAAAAAACAAGTATGTTTCTCTTGGAATGATGTTTTTGATTTTAGCAATCATCCTGAGCGTGGCATCAAACGTTAATGATCTATTTGTTGGTATGCTCTATGGCATATCCCTAGGAATATTGATTTTAGGATTGCTTTCTACTCAAAATAGTTTGCGTTTATGCAATCGATAATCTATCCAAAAGGAACAGCTATGGCAGATAAAAACATTCTGGTTCTTTGTTATTCTCGCTGTACTACGTGTAAGAGAGCTCTCAAATGGCTTGATGAGCATGGTGTTTCTTATACTTTGCGTGATATTAAAGAGGAGAATCCAACTGCTGAAGAGCTTGCTGAATGGCACAAACTGAGCGGTCTTTCTATCAGAAAGTTCTTCAACACTTCAGGTATGGTATATCGCGATAATAACATCAAGGAGCAGCTTGATGCAGGTATGAGCGATAGTGACGCCTATAATTTGCTTGCTACCACGGGTATGCTGGTCAAGCGCCCATTGGTTGTTGCAGGCAATACTATTCTTCTTGGATTTAAAGAGCCTGTGTGGGAAGAAGCACTTCTGTAAAACTAGCTTCTTCAGCATGCATCTTTATAGCGTGCGTTTTTACAGCATGCATCTTTATAGCGTGCGTTAGATTGTGGATAAGCGTTAGTAATAAGGCGGCTACCAAGTGAACTGCCTCCCATTTCTTGGACCTAAGAAATGGGAGGCAGTTCATATGCAGGTGATTATGATTCTGCAGCGTGTTAGCGTCGGCTTTTAGGCCTGGCCCACAAAATAGCGCAGCTTTGGTAGGTTCTGCCGAAGAATCGACATGTTCCTAATCAAGATAGCTAGGCAGTTAGGCGGTCGTACTACCTGATATGCATATCTATGCATAAACTTCATCTAATATGCTTAAACATGAATAGACTTATATAAGAAATTTAACTATAGATAAATTCAGTATCTACGGAACACACCTAAGTCAGATAATCTGCTCAGATGCGGGCATTTTACACACCTAATAAAGATAATCTGCGCGTTAGAGGTATTTTCAGCGTCATGTATACGTCTTTTTGACAGATTATCTGACTTAAGTG
>CAUUUQ010000028.1:0-16777 GCA_963548345.1 uncultured Atopobium sp.
CCAGCTCTTGAGGGCTCCGCTCGTCCTCGTCGTGCTCGCAATGAGAGGAGGGGCCGTTAATGCTTGCTCCAAAGCGTGTATTGCACCGTAAGGTACAGCGCGGTTCCATGAAGGGCCAGGCAAAGGGTAATACCCAGCTGCATTTTGGTTCCTGGGGCATCCGTGCAGAGGAGGCTCACTGGATTACTAACCGCCAGATTGAGGCTGCTCGTATTGCTCTCACCCGTGAGATGAAGCGTGGCGGTAAGGTTTGGATTACTATCTTCCCAGATAAGCCAATCACCAAGAAGCCTGCAGAGACTCGCATGGGTTCCGGTAAGGGTAACCCAGAAGAGTGGGTAGCAGTTGTTAAGCCTGGTCGTATCATGTTCGAGATTGATGGCGTACCAGAGGAAGTTGCTCGTGAGGCTCTTCGTCTTGCTCAGCACAAGCTTCCAATCAAGACCAAGATTGTCTCCAAGGCCGATCAGGACGGTGAGAACTAATGAAGTACACCGAAATCAAGGCTATGAGCGATGCAGACCTCGCTAAGAAACTCGAGGAAGGCCGCGCAGAGCTCTTTAATCTTCGTTTCCAGATGGCAACCAGCCAACTGGACAACACCGCTCGTGTCAAGGCTGTTAAGCGTGACATTGCTCGCGTTCAGACCGAGATGCGCACCCGTCAAATTGCTGCGGAAGCATCCGCAGAGCAGAACTAGATCGCAGGAGATAAGTTATGGCAGAGACCGAAAGCAGAAATGCGCGTAAGGTTCGTACCGGACTCGTCGTCTCCATCTCTGGCGAGAAGACGATTACGGTAGAGATTACTTACCGTAAGCACCACCCTAAGTATGGCAAGATGATGACCATCGGCAAGAAGCTTCACGTTCACGATGAGAACAACGAGGCTGGTCTGGGCGATACCGTCCGCGTCATGGAGACTCGTCCTCTTTCCAAGACCAAGCGTTGGCGTCTCGCAGAGATCGTTGAGCGCGCTAAGTAATTAGCACCTAGGAAACAGCTTTTAGCTCAACCTAGTTTTGTATCTATCATTATTTCTCATGTGCGCAAATACGCGCACCTCTGAGAAATTAGGTTCCGGAGGAACGTCACATGATTCAGATGGAGACCATTCTCAACGTCGCTGACAACAGCGGCGCAAGGCGCGTAAAGTGCGTCAAGGTCCTTGGTGGCTCCAAGCGTCGTTACGCCGGCCTTGCCGACGTCATCATTGGCGCTGTCCAGGAGGCTACTCCAGGTGGTTCGGTGAAGAAGGGCGACATTGTTCGCTGCGTCATCGTTCGTACCGCTAAGGACACCCGTCGCAAGGACGGTAGCTACATCCGCTTTGACCAGAACGCATGCGTTCTTGTTAACAAAGAGGGTGAGCCCAAGGGTACTCGTATCTTTGGACCAGTCGCTCGCGAGCTGCGCGACCACAAGTACATGAAGATTGTCTCACTTGCACCTGAGACCCTTTAAGGAGGAACGACATGCCTAAGATGAAGATCAAGAAGGGCGACAAGGTCGAGGTCCTCACTGGTAAGGACAAGGGTAAGCGCGGCGAGGTACTTCGCGTATATCCAGAGAAGAACAAGGTTGTCGTTGAGGGCGTTGCAATTGCAAAGCGCCATGTCAAGCCAAACGCAGCTAACCAGCAGGGTGGCATCGTTGAGGCAGAGGCAGCAATCGACGCTTCCAATGTTGCTCTTATCGACCCTAAGACCGACAAGCCAACTCGTGTTGGCTACCTGATCAAGGAGGACGGCACCAAGGTCCGCGTCTCCAAGAAGTCAGGCGCTGAGCTCTAAGTTACCCGTGTTTCTCGCTTTGTAAGAAACATTTAAGAGCTACTTCAAACCCCGTTATCGTCAGATAGCGGGGTTTTCTTTTAGGCGAGAAGTACGGGTTCATGTGGAAGTCGTGTGGAAGTCGTGTGTAAGTCGTGTGTAAGTCGTGTGATGACACGAAAAAATATCAGCTAGCTTGAAATTCTCGTCCCATTTTTGCTCAATAAGGTCTAATATTGTTCATTGCGTCTTTCTATGGGACACGTATGTCTCGAGGACGCAGATGGCTCCTAGTTCGCCAAACTAGGAGGTGCGAGGCGATCCCCGCACTTAAAACCCCAAGAGTTAAGGAGAAACCATGGCAGACGAGAAGTACACACCTCGCCTTAAAGAGCTTTACTACGCATCTGTGCGTGATGCTCTGAAGGAGAAATTTGGTTACACCAACGTTAACCAGATTCCTAAGTTTGAGAAGATCGTTGTCAACATGGGTGTTGGCGAGGCAGCTACAGACGCTAAGGCAATTGACGGCGCTGTAAACGACCTCCGTACCATCACTGGTCAGCAGCCACTTGTTACACACGCTCGCAAGTCTATCGCAACCTTTAAGCTTCGCCAGGGTATGCCAATCGGCGCTAAAGTTACCCTTCGTGGCGATCGTATGTGGGAGTTCCTGGATCGTCTGATTGCAGTTGCAATTCCTCGTATTCGCGACTTCCGTGGTATCTCTGCTAAGAGCTTCGACGGCCGTGGTAACTTCTCCATGGGCGTAACCGAACAGCTCATCTTCCCAGAGATTGACTTTGACAAGATGGACCACACCCGCGGTATGGACATCACCATTGTCACCACTGCTAAGACCAATGAGGAGGGCAAGGCACTTCTCGACGCCTTCCACTTCCCATTCAAGCAGGACTAACTTTTACCTGCGCTTTAAGTTAAGCGCATTCCTGTTGGCATCATTGATGCCGGGTGACATAGTCACCAGCACTATTGTTTGAAGTCATCTTGGCGTTCGCCAAGTTGCATTTTGAAGGAGGATTTGTGGCTAAGACTTCGATGATCGTCAAAGCCTCGCGTGAGCCGAAGTACTCTACGCGCACACAGAACCGTTGCCAGCGTTGTGGACGTCCCCACTCCGTTTACCGCAAGTTTGGTCTGTGCCGTGTGTGCTTCCGTGAGCTAGCGAGCAAGGGCGAGCTTCCTGGTGTCCGCAAGGCAAGCTGGTAGGACTCAGGGCTCTGGCGTCAAGGCATCTGCGCCATGGGTGTAGATGAACCAGACACGCAGTTTCATCATTAACGAAGGAGAAGGATCAAATGAAAATTACCGATCCCATTTCAGACATGCTGACGCGTATTCGTAACGCAAACTCAGCTGGCAAGGATTCCGTATCCATGCCATCGAGCAAGGTGCTCGTTGAGATTGCTCGCGTCATCACCGAAGAGGGCTATGTCGAGGGTTACACCGTTGAGGATACTAAGCCTCAGAAGACTCTTCACATCACCCTTAAGTATGGTAAGAAGCGCGCTAAGGTTATCCGCGGCATTCGTCGTATTTCCAAGCCTGGTCTGCGCATTTACTCCACCGCTGAGAAGCTTCCACGCGTTCTTGGTGGTCTTGGTACTGCAGTGGTTTCCACTTCTAAGGGCATGATGTGCGACCGCGACGCTCGTAAGAACGGCGTTGGCGGCGAGGTCATCGCTTACGTTTGGTAAATCTGACAGGAATGAAAGGAGACAGCCGTGTCTCGTATTGGTAAGAAGCCTGTCCAGATTCCTGCTGGAGTCACTGTGACAGTTGATAACACCACCGTTACCGTTAAGGGTTCTAAGGGCGAGCTGACTCGTACTTTCTCTGAGCTTGTTGCTATTGCTCAGGAGGGCGAGGAGATTCTCGTTACTCGCGTTGACGAGTCCTCTGAGTCCAACGCTCAGCAGGGTCTTGTCCGCACCCTTATCCACAACATGGTTGTTGGCGTCTCTGAGGGCTTCGAGAAGAAGCTTGAGCTCACTGGCGTTGGTTATCGTGTAGCACTTAAGGGCAAGGATCTTGACCTTTCCCTTGGTTATTCTCACCCAGTTCTCTATGTTGCACCTGAGGGCATTAGCTTTGAGGTACCTGATAACACTCACCTTACCGTTAAGGGTATTTCTAAGGAGAAGGTCGGCCAGGTTGCAGCTGAGATTCGTATGAAGCGTCCACCAGAGCCTTACAAGGGCAAGGGCATTCACTACGAAGGTGAGCACATCCGCAGGAAGCTCGGTAAGGCTGCTAAGTAAAGCAACCCTACTTTTAGGCTAAAAGACCATCACCCCGTTAGGTGATGGCATGTCTCTAAGGAGAAGGAATGAACAAGCAGCAGGCGAAAAAGGCGGGTCTTGAACGCCGCAAGCGCCGCGTACGTGCCAAGGTCTTTGGTACACCTGAGCGTCCGCGTCTTGCAGTTCACCGCACAAACGCAAACATTTATGCACAGCTTATTGACGACGCTTCTGGAAGAACTCTCTGCTCTGCCTCTACGCTTGACCCAGAGTTCCGTTCTACTGGCAAGGTTGGCTCCAACAAGGAGGCAGCTGAGTTCGTAGGTGAGCTTATCGGTAAGCGCGCTGCCGAGAAGAACGTCACTGAGGTCACTTTTGACCGTGGTGGCCGTCTCTATCACGGCCGCGTCAAGGCTTTGGCAGATGGCGCCCGCAACGCGGGCCTGAAGTTCTAGGAGGATTCAATGGCACGTGATCGTAAGCGCCAGCAGGATACGGATCTTCAGGAGCGCGTCGTTTATATTCACCGCGTTTCCAAGACCGTCAAGGGTGGCCGCCGTATGTCACTCGTTGCTCTGGTAGTCGTTGGCGACGGTAAGGGTAACGTTGGTATTGGCCAGGGTCGTTCCGCTGAGGTACCTCTGGCAATTCAGAAGGGCGTCGAGGACGCAAAGAGGAACATGTTCAAGGTCCCACTGACCGAGACCGGTTCCGTACCACACGCAGTCACTGGTCACTACGGTGCAGGTTCTGTTCTTATTAAGCCTGCATTCGAGGGTACTGGTGTTATTGCTGGCGGTCCTATTCGTCCACTTTTCGAGCTTGCAGGTATTACCAACGTACTTTCTAAGTCCCTTGGTACCGACAACGCTCTGAACATGATTAAGGCAGCAGCTGAGGGTCTGAAGGAGCTTTCCAGCCCAGAAGAAGCAGCTGAGCGTCGTGGCCTAACCGTCGGCGATATGTTCGTCGGAAAGGAGAACTAACGATGGCTAAGAACCTTAGCATCAAGCTTGTCCGTGGCGCTGTCGCAGGCGTCAAGAAGGACCAGACTGCTACGGTGAAGGCCCTCGGCCTCCACAAGATCGGCGATACCGTCGAGCAGCCTGACAACCCAAGCATTCGTGGAATGATCTTCAAGGTTAAGCACCTTGTCGAGGTTGAAGAGAACTAGAGGTAGTAATAATGCAGCTCAATGATCTTCGCCCCGCAGTGGGTTCGCGCAAAAATCGTAAGCGCGTAGGTCGCGGTAATTCTTCAGGCAATGGTACTTTTGCCGGCCGCGGTATGAATGGTCAGCTCTCCCGCTCTGGTGGCGGTAAGGGCGCTGGCTTCGAGGGTGGACAGCAGCCACTGGCTATGCGTCTTCCTAAGCTTCCTGGTTTCACTAACCACAACCGTGTTGAGTACGCTCCAGTCAACGTTGCTCGTCTGAACGCTCTCTTTGCAGACGGCGAGACCGTAGACGCAGAGGCTCTGGTTGCTAAGGGAGTTATCAAGTACAACTTCATCCCAGTCAAGGTTCTGGGTGATGGCGAGCTTTCTAAGAAGCTCACTGTTAAGGTCGACAAGGTTTCCGCCTCCGCAAAGGCTAAGATCGAGGCGGCCGGTGGAAAGGTTGAGGCCGAGTAGTGAGTAAAGGAATCGCCAACGCATTTCGTGTTCCGGAACTAAGGGGAAAGATTCTCCTTACGGTACTGATTCTTCTTCTGTACCGTTTTGGTGCGTATCTTCCTGTGCCCGGTGCTCCATTCCAGCAGATGCTTTCTGTTTATCAGAATGGTCTTTCTCAGAATGGCGCAATGGCCGTGCTTAACCTATTTTCGGGTGGCGCTCTTTCTCGCATGTCTGTTTTCAGTCTGGGCATCATGCCTTACATTACGGCTCAGATCATCTTCCAGATGATGCAGTCCGTTATTCCATCTCTTGGCGAGCTTGCTAAAGATGGTGAGAGCGGCCAGCGTAAGATTACGCAGTACACGCGTTATCTTACGGTTGGTCTAGCTCTGCTCAATGCAGTTGGTTACCTGTTCTTGTTTAAGAGCTATGGTGTATCTTTTGCATCTATGGAGGGCGTGCCTGAGGCACTTGAAAACTTCCTGGTAGTCTTTACCATGCTAGTTGGTGCCATCATTATTATGTGGCTCGGTGAGGTTATTACTCAGCAGGGTGTTGGCAACGGAATGAGTCTTATCATCTTTGCAAACATCATGGCTGGACTTCCAACAGCCCTTATTTCTTCAGTAGCTACTCGTGGAAACATTGTTCTTACTGTTGTTACTGTTGTGGTTATGCTCGCTATTATTCCGCTCATTGTTTACATTGAGCGTGGTCAGCGTCGTATTCCTATCAACTATGCCAAGCGCGTTGTTGGTCGTC
Source organism: uncultured Atopobium sp. (assembly GCA_963548345.1). Classification (GTDB taxonomy): domain Bacteria; phylum Actinomycetota; class Coriobacteriia; order Coriobacteriales; family Atopobiaceae; genus Lancefieldella. The sequence continues at coordinate 6,415 of CAUUUQ010000028.1, forward strand.
GTATGATGGGTGGTCAGTCAACTTACCTTCCAATTAAGGTAAACACTGCAGGCGTTGTACCAATCATCTTTGCATCTGCAATCCTGTACCTTCCTGCTCAGGTTGCTGTGTTCTTCCCAGGAGTAGAGTGGATTCAAAATCTTGCTACTTCACTTTCTTCTGGATGGGTTAACTGGGTTCTCTCAGTTATGTTCATTGTCTTCTTTGCTTACTTCTACACCTCAATGGTGTTCAATCCAGAGGAGACAGCAGACCAGCTTAAGAAGCAGGGTGGCTTTATTCCTGGTGTTCGTCCAGGTACTGCTACTTCAACGTATATCAAGACTGTTATTGACAGAGTTACCCTTCCCGGTGCTATCTTTATGGCAGTTCTTGCAATCGTCCCAACCATTATTTTCTGGTTCACAGGCGATTCGTTGATACAGGCGTTTGGTGGAACTTCCGTCCTGATTATGGTCGGTGTTGCAATGGATACACTCTCTTCCATTGAGTCCCACCTTAAGATGCACAACTATGAGGGCTTCTTTAAGTAGTTCTTAATACGTAGCATAAAGGGGCCTGGAAACAGGCCCCTTTTATTATTTGAAAGGAAGGCGAAGCATGAACATTGTTCTTCTCGGCGCACCTGGCGCTGGTAAGGGTACACAGGCTCAGAAGCTCGTTGCAGAGTATGGACTTGCTCACATCTCAACCGGTGACCTTCTTCGTGCTGCTGTTAAAGCTCAGTCTGAGCTTGGCGTTAAGGCTAAAGAGTATATGGATGCTGGTCAGCTTGTTCCAGATCAGCTTGTAATTGACCTGGTAAAAGAGCGCCTTTCTGCAGACGATGCAAAGGCTGGTTTTATTCTTGATGGCTTCCCACGCAACACCGCTCAGGCAGTAACCCTTGATTCTGAGCTTCAGAATATGGGCCTCAAGCTTGATGCAGCTCTGCTTGTTGCTGTTGAGCCAGAGGTTATTGTTGAGCGTCTTTCTTCTCGCCGTACGTGCAAAGAGTGTGGTTATACTGCGCCTGCTGGTACAGAGACTTGCCCAAATTGCTCTGGTGAGATGTATCAGCGTGATGACGATAAGCCAGAGACAATTCGTAAGCGTCTTGATGTATACGAGAACCAGACTTCTCCTTTGATCGAGTACTACAAGGGTCATGGAATTCTGAAGGAGGTCAACGGAGATCGTCCTGTTGACGAGGTATTCGCCGACGTAAAGACACTCCTCGCACTATGATTACGATAAAAACACCTGAACAAATCGAGGCAATGAAGGTGTCGGGCGCCCTTTCTAAGGCGGCCCTTCGTCGTGCTGGATCCATGATTAGACCTGGTGTTTCAACGCTCGAGATTGACCGCGCTGTTGAAGCTTTTATTAGACTTCATGGCGGAACCCCTACCTTTAAGGGCTACGGTGGATTCCCTGGATCTGTTTGCTCTTCTATTAACGAGCAGATTGTTCACGGTATTCCATCAGCTAACGTCATTTTGCAAGATGGTGATATTCTGACCATTGATACAGGTGCTACCGTTAACGGTTGGGCAGGAGATAACGCTTGGACGTTCTACTGCGGAACAGTTGACGAGAAAACCCAGGCACTTTGTGAGGTTACGCGTGACTGCCTTAAGGCAGGTATTGCAGCTGCTGTTCCTGGTGCTCGCCTTGGCGACGTTGGACATGCAGTTCAGAAGCTTGCTGAGGATAATGGCTACGGTGTCATTCGTGATTTTGTTGGTCATGGTATTGGTCGCAATCTTCACGAGGATCCAGAGGTCAGAAACTATGGTCGTGCAGGTAACGGCATTGTTCTTCGTGAGGGAATGGTAATTGCAATCGAGCCAATGATTGCCATGGGCACCTATGATTGCACCGTTCTTGAAAATGGCTGGACCGTTGTTACCGATGATGGCCTGCCATCAGCACATTATGAGAACACCGTTGCTATTACTGCCGATGGTCCTGTTATCGTCTCTGAAGACGAAGTTGGTCCATGGTGCGAGATGCAGGGTGGCATAGAGTAACTAATACATTGTTCTTCTCGCTATCTAATTGTGTTGAAAAAATAAGTGATAGACGAGTGGCACATTTTTATGTATTATTGATAACCGCTGTCGATGTGTCGAGAGGATGAAAGTTGGCTAAACAAGACGCGATTGAGCTTGAAGGCAAGGTACTAGAACCCCTGCCAAACGCTATGTTTAACGTTGAGTTAGAGAACGGCAAGACCATCCTTTGCACCATCTCAGGTAAGATTCGAATGAACTACATTCGAATTCTCCCTGGTGACAAGGTTGTAGTAGAGATTTCTCCTTACGATCTTACCAGGGGTCGCATTACTTACCGTTACAAGTAAGTAGTGTCCAGCCTTGTGCTATGCATGAGGCTATCTGTGTCTTTGCGCACGTTGCAAGGGCATATGTACGTAAGTACAGTCGGTATTTCACGCCAGCGGCTGGGCGAGTATATAGTTCGTATCAGCAGAACCGAAAGGAAGACACATGAAGGTACGTCCTTCGGTAAAGAAGATGTGCGACAAGTGCAAAGTCATCCGTCGCCACGGTAAGGTTTACGTGATTTGCGAGAACCCGCGCCACAAACAGCGTCAGGGCTAAGGAAGGAGCACCAAGTTGGCCCGTATTAACGGCGTCGACCTGCCACGCGATAAGCGTGTTGAGGTCGGACTCACCTATCTTTACGGCATTGGTCAGACTCGTGCAACCAAGATTTGCAACGAGACTGGTATCGATGTAAATACTCGCGTCAAGGACCTCACAGAGGAAGAAGTCACCAAGATTCGTGACTTTATTGACGCTAACTACACCACCGAGGGCGATCTTCGCCGCGAGGTGCGTCAGAATGTTGCCCGCCTGATGGAGATTGGCTGCTACCGCGGCCTCCGTCACCGCAAGGGCCTCCCTGTCCACGGTCAGCGTACCCACACTAACGCTCGTACTCGTAAGGGTAAGAAGCGTCAGGTGGGCGGCAAGAAGAAGTAGGCGAGGAGTAGCTAATGGCACAGAAAAAGAACGCTCGCACTACACGCGTCCGCCGCTCCGAGCGTAAAAACATTGCAGTGGGCCAGGCCCACATCAAGAGCACATTCAATAACACGATTGTCTCTATTTCCGATCCCCAGGGTAATGTAATTTCCTGGCAGTCCGGTGGTACCGTCGGCTTCAAGGGCTCTCGTAAGTCCACTCCTTTTGCTGCACAGCTTGCAGCAGAGGCAGCAGCAAAGGCAGCAATGGAGCACGGTCTCCACAAGGTAGCTGTTTTTGTTAAGGGCCCAGGCTCTGGTCGCGAGACCGCAATCCGTTCCCTTCAGGCAGCAGGCCTTGAGGTTTCGGGTATTCAGGATAAGACACCTATTGCACACAACGGCTGCCGTCCTAAAAAGCGCCGTCGCAACTAGCACGAAAGGACAAGCAAATGGCAATTGATAGGACCCCGGTCCTTAAAAGATGTCGTCAGCTTGGCATCGATCCCGTTGTGATGGGGATCAATAAGACTTCTAACCGTGAGCCACGTCGCCGTCGTCGCCAGGAGAGCGAGTACGGTATGCAGCTCCGTGAGAAGCAGAAGGCTAAGTTCATTTACGGCGTCCTTGAGAACCAGTTCCACGGCTACTATGAGATGGCTAAGAAGAACCCAGGCATTACTGGTGACAACCTGATGAGCATTCTTGAGACTCGTCTTGACAACGTCATCTTCCGCCTTGGCTTTGCTCGTACACGTAAAGAGGCTCGTCAGACTGTCCGTCACGGTCACATCACCGTTAACGGTCAGCGCGTTGACATTCCTTCTTATCGCGTAAAGAGCGGCGATGTTATCGCTGTTGCTTCCAAGGCAAAGGATCTTCTTCCAATCAAGGAAGCTCTCATTTCCTCCGAGCACATGGCAGTTCCTGCATGGCTTGAGGTTGACATTGAGAAGCTGCAGGGCACTGTTCTTCAGCTTCCAACCCGCGATCAGATCGACCTTGAGATTGACGCACAGCTGATCGTCGAGCTCTACTCCAAGTAAGCCCGACCCGTTTTGGAGGTAGCAATGTCCGAATTTATCCGACCAAATGTGTCGGTAGATGAAATCGGCGCAAACGTCGCTCGTGTGAGCGTAGAGCCGCTTGAGCGTGGCTATGGTGACACGCTTGGCAACTCCCTCCGCCGCGTACTGCTTTCCTCTCTTGAGGGAGCTGCGGTTGAGGCCATCCAGATTGATGGCGTTCAGCATGAGTTCACTACGGTTGAAGGCGTCTATGAGGACGTTACTGACATCGTTCTGAACGTTAAGGGCCTAGTTTTCCGCAACACCAACAACTCTGATGAGGCTGAGGCTTCTATCTCTGTTGATGGTCCTTGCACAGTCACTGGTGCTGATCTTGATGTTCCTATGGGCTATGAGCTGGTTAACCCAGCTCAGCACATTTGCACTCTTGCTGAGGGAGCTCATCTTTCCATGAGACTTCGCCTTGGTAATGGTCGCGGTTATGTTTCCGGTGAGGATAACGAGCGCGAGAGTGATCCAATTGGATTCATTCACGTTGATTCGATCTTCTCGCCAGTTCGCCGCTGCGCTAAGGCTGTTGAGCCTTGCCGTGTTGGCCGTCACACCGACTATGATCGTCTGGTGCTTGAGGTTGAGACCAATGGTGCAATCAGCCCTCGCGAGGCTGTCGTTGAGGCTGCAAACATCATTAACCAGCACATGAGCGCATTCATGGGACTTACTGATTTTGACGAGACTCAGGAAGAGGCTTCGATTTTTGCTAAGGCAGACGTCGAGGACGATTCCGAGCTTGAGAAGCAGGTTGAGGATCTGGACCTTTCCGTCCGTTCTTACAACTGCCTCAAGCGTGCAGGAATTCACTCTGTCCGTCAGCTCGTTGATTTCTCTGAGAACGATCTTCTCAACATCAGAAACTTTGGTGTTAAGTCTATTGAAGAAGTCAAGGAAAAGCTCGAGAGCATGGGCCTGTCCCTTAAGGCTTAGTCGCGCCTTGTCACGCATAGGAGAATGTAAATTATGAGGCACAATAAGAAGAGGGGCATGAAGCTTGGTACTGATGCTAGCCACACCAAGGCCATCAAGAAGAGCCTGATCCAAGCCCTTTTCACTAACGATCGTATTAAGACTCTTGACGTCCGCGCTAAGGCAGTTCGCGGCGAGGTCGACAAGGTCATCACTTGGGCAAAGCGCGGCGACCTTCACGCTCGTCGTCTTGCTATGGCCAAGGTTGGTAACGCAGAGCTTGTCCGTGAGGTATTTGACAAGGCTGCTCAGGGTATGTGGGCTGACCGCAATGGCGGCTACACCCGTATCATGAAGCTTGGTCCTCGTAAGGGCGATGCTTCTGAGGTTGTTATCCTTGAGCTCGTTACCGAGCCAGTTCAGCCAAAGGCTTCTAACAAGAAGGCTAAGGCTACCAAGGTTGCACCTGCTCCTGTAAAGGAAGAGGAGACCGAGGCTCCAGCAGAGGAGACCGAGCAGACCGAAGAGGCTGCAGAGTAACTTCTGTCAAAGTGAATCTGAAGAGGTCCTGGCTTTTTGCTGGGACCTCTTTTTCAAATGAAGGAGGGTTGTCATGATTGAGTTCAAAAACGTTTCATTTGCATACGGTTCTTCAACTGCTACACAATCTATGACCGATCCTGCTTCAAAAGACTCCATGGGAGCCATTGAGAGCCTTTCTCAGCCAAAGATGGCGCCAACCCTGGATAACGTTTCATTTAACTTAAAGCCTGGCTCTAGAACGGTTGTGCTTGGCCATAATGGCTCAGGCAAGTCAACGCTTGCAAATCTTTGTAACGCATCGCTCTTTCCGTTTTCTGGAGAAGTTTTAGTAGACGGCACCTCAACTGCTGGTGTGCCATCTACTCAGATTTCTTCGCATGTGGGAATGGTTCGTCAAGATCCAACGGCGCAGCTGGTATGTGCAACTGTCTTTGACGAGGTCGCCTTTGGTCCTGCTAATCTTGGCCTGCCAAAAGAAGAGATTGTTTCTCGCGTTTCTCAAACACTTGAGCTCTGCGGTATTGCTGACTTGGCCAATGCCCAAACACACACGCTTTCTGGTGGTCAACAGCAGCTTATTTCTATTGCAGCAGCGCTTTCCCTGCGTCCGTGCTATCTGGTGCTTGATGAGGCATTTGCTCAGCTTGATACGCGATTCAGAAATCACCTTTCTAAGCTGGTAAATAACCTTGTGGCTAACGGGGTGGGTGTGCTTGAGATTTCTCATTCATTTGAGTCTTTACCTGGAGCTGATCAGGTTCTTGTTTTGGAGAAGGGCCAGCTGGTTTGGACAGGCACCCCCACAGAGTTTCTCTCAGACGCAGATATAATTGCCCGCGCCGGATTTGATGATGCTCTTACGGGAACAGCTCATGTAGCAGCGCAGGCTGGCTACAACTTTGACATGCCTCTTAATGCATCAGAGTTTGTTGCGTTTCTTGTTCAGAACAACCTTGCGTTTGACGCTTTGGATATCCTTGTGTATCAGCGTGCTCTTGAGGTAGTGCGAGCAAATAACTATGACGGAATTCAAGCGCTTGGAGAGGCGCACGAGCTGGCAATTTGCGGCGTATCTCATGCGTTTGACAAGCCAGTTCTGCACGATATAACGCTTTCTTCCACGGGGGAGCTTACCGTTTTGGTGGGCGCTTCTGGTTCTGGAAAAACAACCTGCGCCCGCATAGCCGCTGGCCTCATAGAGGCTGATACCGGGCACGCAACAATTGATGCGCGGCTGGTAAGTCCTGGAGATGTCGGCATGTGTTTCCAGCGCCCTCAAGATCAGCTCTTTGCCCAAACCGTTGCTGAAGATATTGCATTTGGTCCAACTAACAAGGGTTTCTCGCCAGATGATGTTGAGGCGCTTGTTGCGTATGCGGCAGAACGTGTTGGTTTGGACCAGCAGGTCATGGACGCGTCTCCGCTGACGCTTTCTGGTGGCCAGGCTCGTCGCGCGGCGCTTGCAGGAACACTGGCCTGCGCAACATACGCGGTAGTGTTTGATGAGGCAACGTCTGGGCTTGATGGCGAGGCGCGCTCGCAGGTGCTGCATCTTGCTCGTGAGCTGGCAAACGAAGGCAAAGCGGTTCTTGCAATCACCCATGATGTAAGCGAATGGCTTCCTTTTGCTGACAGAGTAGTGTTTCTCGAGAAGGGCCGTGTTGTTGCAGACGTCAATGTGCAAGAAGCACAGACAACCCCAGAGATATACGAGGCTGCGCAGCTTGATTGCCCACTGTTTGTAAGCGTATTGCATGAGCTTTTGGAGGCCTGCTATGTCTAAGTGCCCCTGTGCTCTGCTTAAGCACTTCTCGCTTGCTTCATTGACAGCGCAGACAAAAATCGTTGCCACTTTTGTGGGTATTGTTGCTCTCTTCTCAGTACAGCAGCCACTTGCCTTTGTGGTGTTCGCCTTGATTTGCGTGAGTCTTTTGTGGAGTGCTCGTGTAAGCTTGCCGGAGTTTTTGCGCGTAGCAAAGCCTGCGGCGTTCATTCTGCTTATATCATTTGTGGCCAATACGCTGGTGTTTATTGGACATCCCGATATCATTTTTTCTGGATCAGTTGGTCTTTCTGTGGCGGGTTTTTACAGAAGCACTGTAGCTATTGCTCGCGTATTGCTTGCTCTAGCACTGGTTTTATCGGTAGCGTCAACAACTACATCCACGCAGCTTGCTGACGGCTTTTCTGTACTGTTGATGCCTCTGCGCCTTATTCGTGTTGACGTTGACGGCCTAAGTATTGCGCTCTCAATTGCGCTGCGAGCAATTCCTCTTACCCTCGAAGAGCTCGACAGAATTAGAGCAGCTCAACGGGCACGCGGGTTTAATTTTGAATCAGGCAGTATTGTTGAGCGAATCAAAAAGTGGTTTACGCTTCTGGTGCCGCTCACCGTATCGCTCTTTCAGCGAGCCGATCAGATGGCGCAAACCATGACAGATCGCTGTCTTGGCGCCGCAAAACGTACACGTATCTCCGCAAAAATGCAGCTCGTAGACTGGGTTGTGCTTCTGCTCTGGTCTGCGCTGTGTTTTGGTCTTGCAACGCTGTAGCGGGTTTGCAACGCTGCAGTGCTGGCGTTTGTTGTCGCGTAGCGTGCGCTTTTTTTGAGCCTACGATACAATCACTTTGTTGCGCCAAAAGTCTTTTCAGGGAGCTTCATGCACTCAGAAACGTCACAGAATAATGCATCAAACTGCAACGTTTATGCATGCGAAGAACCTTCTGCTGAGCTATCAGCTGCCGAGGCTCTCTCTGACGCTTCTGCTGAGCCTGAAGCTACGCTTGTCATCAAGCTAGGCTATCGTGGCGCTGCCTTCTGCGGCTTTGCCGAGCAGCCAACCCAGCGTACCGTGGCAGGAGACCTTCGTCGCGCGCTTCAGACCGTTTTGCGCAGAGAGGTTGAGCTCACCTGCGCGGGCAGAACCGATGCCGGCGTGCACGCCCAGGCCCAGTACGTGAGCCTTCCCGTATATGGCGCTGAACTGGCGCTGTCTGGCGAGAAACTCGTCCGCTCGCTCACCGCTCTGACCGACGACGACATCTCTATCCGACAACTCTTCCGTGGTCCACAGGGTTTCTCGGCACGCTTTGACGCCCAGGCGCGTTCGTATCGCTATCGTATTTGTGCAGGTAGCGCTCGCCCCGTGCTGGGCTGGGACCACACGTGGTGGTACAACGGTCACCTGGACGCAGATCTTATGGACAAGGCGGCGCAGGCGCTGGTGGGAGAGCACGATTTCAAGAGCTTCTGCAAGGCAATTTCTGCCGAAGGCAAGCCGACGCATCGTTTTGTTGAGCGCCTTACGGTAGAAGAAATTGAAGAGGCTGGCGAGAAACTCATTGCAGTTGATATTACGGGCAACGCCTTCTTGCATAACATGGTGCGCACGATTGTGGGCACGCTGGTTGAGATTGGTCGTGGTCACAGGCCTGTTGAGTGGATCGACGAGGTTCTAGCCGCCCAAAATAGAATTGCTGCTGGCAGTTGTGCGCCTGCTCAGGGCCTTACGTTTGTGAGTGTTCGCTATCCAGAGGGTGTTTTGCAACCCTGGTAGCGCTTTCGGCTCTTTGATTGCCTCGCAGTTTCTGAGCGAAAATCCGATTTCATCGTCCTTCTCGCGCCGTTTACGAAGTCTTTTCTACCACTTGTATTGTGTGCGGTGGTTTCCCTCGCAAAGAAATAGCATCATAGAAGAGAGCGTCTTTTTTAGGAGCTCTTGCAGAACTGATGAACAGTGAGGCAGGGAGCCAGTATGTTTAGGAAAAGAGAAAGATTTGAGCGCAGCGATGTTCCGCGTGAGAATCCCTATACCAACGTAATCGGCCTTGCTGTTGTTGCCATTGTTGCTGTTCTTGTAGGCATTGTTGTTGTAACTCTTTGGGATCGCGCGCAGCTTGAGTCTCACCTGGGAGATCATGGGCTTAACAAGGCTATAAAGAGCCAAAGTGTTTCAGGCAATCCGGATGGCACTACACAATCTGATGATGACTTTCTTACCTATGCCGTTATCAGCACAAATTCGCTTAAGGCAGGGGAGTCGACGCTTCAGTCTATACGGCTTTTGGTCATTGATCGCACGCAGGGAACCGGACATATAGTGTCTATTCCTACTGATGTGTATGCAGAAGTAGACTCAAACGCTAAAACACTGGCAGAAATTTACAAAGATGACGGTCAGAGCGCTTTTGTTAGCGCACTTGCATCTGTCACTAACATCAAGATTACGCACGTTATCATTGCCACAGATGATGTGTGGGAGAAAATCTCGGCACTTTCTGGTTCGGGCGCTCGTTCACTGGTAAGCAATGCTTCTAGTTTGTTGTCTTCAATGATTACCGATATGAAGCCCAATCAGCTTCTTGAGCTTGTAGAGATTGTGCAGCCAATTGGCGTGTCTAATCTTGAGCATGATGAAGCTCCTGTTGTTGAAGGTTCAAGTGGCACTACCGTTGACCCTACGGCCTTAGGAAAGCTTGTTGGCATGCTCGTATAGACGTTATGGGCATTGTGTGTAGCCCGTCTCCACAAAACAGGTCAGATGTCCACATAACAGCAGTTAAACACGTTATGTGGAGAGATTTTGATAGAATAAAAATGTCTTTTTAATTCACTTTTTACGGGTAAACTGGTATCTAAAATTTAGGACCAGTTTGGGGGATGTGGAATGCACGAGCGCTCATACAATCCACATATGATTTCGGTTCTCATGGCCGCTGATAATGATGCTGATGCTATTAGAACGGTAATTAGGCAACTTCAAGAGCAGACATACCCTCATTGGGAGCTCATCATTGTTGATAACAGCTCCGACCCTCAGATTGCTCGCATGCTGGATAACCTTGCTAATCAAGAGCCTCG
>CAUUUQ010000029.1:0-15179 GCA_963548345.1 uncultured Atopobium sp.
AGCGAGCATTTTCCGTATCCGCAGAGGTCATGCACTGCGGCGATGCGAGGGATGTACGAGCCTTCTCGCTGGTACAGAACAGAGTTGGTTTCATTCATTACAGTTTCCTTTCACGTGGACTGATGGACCAACGTTCTAGAAAATCATACTCTATACTGTGAGATGGATATTTGACGTATCCGCCTATTTTAAGAGACGTAACAAAGGAGCAGAGATGGCAGATCAGCCTGTTGTCGGCATTATCATGGGATCAAAGAGCGACCTTGCAACTATGGAGGGATGTACCGCTGAGCTCGAGCGCTTGGGCGTTCCATATGAGCTGGTCATCGCATCCGCACACCGCACTCCAGACAAGGTTCACCAGTGGGCCGAGACCGCTGCTGACCGTGGCCTCAAGGTAATCATCGCGGCCGCAGGAAAGGCCGCTCACCTGGGTGGAGTTGTTGCTGCATTCACTCCGCTGCCTGTCGTTGGCGTTCCAATGAAGACCTCCGATCTCGGCGGCATGGACTCCCTGCTTTCCATGGTCCAGATGCCATCCGGCGTACCTGTTGCCTGCGTTGCCATCAACGGCGCCAAAAACGCAGCTATTTACGCCACTCAAATTTTGGGCGCATCTCTTCCAGAGTATCGCGAGAAGATCGTCCAGCTTAAAGCCGAGATGGCTGACGCATAAGCTAGTTCGTACCCGCACGCACGTAGTCCGCAAATAGAACTCGCATGCATTCGCGCCTGCATCCGCAATCGCACGCGAGACCCGCGCTTTAGGAGACCTGAGGCGCGGGTTTTGCATACCGCAAAATGTGATTATGCGATGACTTCATAAGATGTACAGAGATTTTTGTTTCGTGCATAGCTAAACTTTTAAGGGGTATGACAAAGGTATGACAAAGAGTACCTTCAGAAGGGAAGTGCATGGAATCAAAAAACGGCAAGCATTTTGCTTCATTCGCCGCTGACGACCAGACGGCTGGAAATACTCACACCTCAAAAACATCCGTTGAGATGGTTTCTATGAAAAACTCCGCGTCCTCAAAAAATGACGGCAACAAAAAAACCTCTCCTAAAAAGTCTGGCGAGAAACCCGCTAAGAAGAAAGGTTTTGCCTATATTCTTTCCACACTCTTGCTGGTAGTTGGCATTGGCCTCTTAGTTGTTGCTGGCGTCATGTTTGGCAAGACTCAGCTTGAATACCACGAGCAAGACGTCATCAACGAAGAGCTCGCTACATACGCAACAGTTTCCGAGAAAAAAGACGAGGCCCCAGTTATTGACTGGGCCGGTCTGAAGGCAGTAAACAACCAGGTTGTCGGCTGGATTCAGATTCCAGATACGCAGGTCAACTATCCTGTGTATCAGACCACGGACAATGAGTACTACCTGCATACAAACGCAAAAGGTGAGTGGTCAATCGGCGGCCAAATCTTTATGGACTACCAAAATAATCCAAACGGCCTTACTGACCAGCAGACCATTCTCTATGGTCACCACATGAGAAACGGCTCCATGTTCCAGTACATTGGAGCAATGAATGACCAATCTACCTTCGATAAGGTTGAGACCATCTGGTACGTCACGCCTACTCAGACATATGAGCTTGAGCCTGTATTTACCTATCACACCGATGAGGATGACGAGGAAGTCAGGCAGTTCAACTTTGCTTCCGTCGATGAGTTCAGGTCTTACCTGAAGGACAGACTTTCCAGGGCGGTGAGCTCTCGTTCTGATGCTGCTGAGGTAATTTCTCGCGCTGATCATGTTCTTACGCTCTTTACCTGCAATTACACTGACCAATATGGCAGGACCATGCTCATCTGTGTTCCAAAGACTGAGGCACAGCCAAAGGCTCAGTAGCTAAAAAAGGGTGGCTCGCAGAGCCTGTAAATGCCACTTTCTTAAAAAATTGTTACACGCTCCGAACATATTTGTTCGGAGCGCTTTTTCTTGTAAATTTCCAGGTACACTGTATGTATTGTTGCCAGACGTGAGAGGCGTTTGATCAAGGGTGGCTCAAGCTGAGGCATCCGGAGGGGATCCAATGGAACTTCACGAGGAATGTGGCGTCTTTGGAGTATGGGCGCCTGACCGTGACGTTGCTCGACTCACTTATTTTGCGCTGCACGCCCTGCAGCATCGCGGACAAGATTCTGCAGGTATAGCTGTCGGCGACGACCATACCGTACTTATCAGAAAAGATACGGGCCTCGTAACCGAAGTTTTCAACAACGACGACCTTAACGCAATGCCAGGTAAAGTGGCTATCGGTCACTGCCGCTACGGCACCGCAGGCGCCAAGGGCTGGGAGTCGGCCCAGCCACACATGTCCGCCATCGATGAGACCCTCATTGCCCTGGCGCACAACGGCACCCTCGTTAACTTTGACTCTTTGCGAGAAGAACTGTCTTCTCGCCAGATTTCCTTTAGATCGCACACGGATTCCGAGGTAGCAGCTCAGCTCATCGGCTACTTTACTCGTCGTACACACCGCCTGCGTACCGGTATTGCTGCAACTATGAACCTCATCGAGGGCGGCTACGCCATGGTGCTCATCCGCGAGAACGCCCTCTATGCGTTTAGGGATCCTAACGGCATTCGCCCGCTGGTACTCGGCCATATTGGCGAGGAAGGCGAGAATAACTGGGTAGTTGCATCTGAGACGTGCGCGCTGGATATTGTGGGCGCTACGTATGTGCGCGAGGTGGCTCCTGGCGAGATTATCCGTATTTCCGACAGCGGCCTATCTTCTGAGATGGGACTGTCTCCTCGTCAGCAGGCAGATTGCATCTTTGAGCAGGTGTATTTCTCGCGCCCTGACTCTATCATTAGCGGTCGCTCGGTGTATTCTGTCCGTCACCAGATGGGTCGCCAACTGGCAAAAGAGATCCCAGCAGACGTTGACCTGGTAATTGGTGTACCTGATTCCGGCGTTCCTGCAGCTGAGGGTTTTGCACAAGAGCTGGACGTGACTTTTGGCACCGGCTTGATCAAAAACCGCTACGTTGCAAGAACGTTCATTCAACCTACACAGCAGCTTCGTGAGCTGGGTGTTCGCCTAAAGCTCAACGCGCTTTCTGACGTTGTTGCAGGTAAGCGCATCGTAATGGTAGACGATTCTGTTGTTCGCGGCACTACTTCCAAGCAGATTGTTCAGCTGCTTAGAGACGCAGGAGCTACTGAAGTACACGTCAGAAGCGCATCTCCAAAGGTTATCTGGCCTTGCTTCTATGGTATTGATACTGCCGACCAGCACCAGCTTGTTGCGGCAAAAATGACTACTCAAGAGATCTGCGAGTATATCGGCGCAGATTCCTTAGGCTTTTTGAGCCTGGAGGGCCTGCTTGCTTGTGTTCCTTCTCGCGGTTATTGCGAGTCCTGCTTTAGCGGCAGGTATCCTGTGGCAATTCCGGAAGACTTCCACCAGAGGTTCTTGCCAGAAAACACCCCAGATAATCTAAACCCATCTTTTGCACGTAAGTTTGACCAGGTAGAACAGCAGTTAATTGACGAGGGCTTTGTCCCCTCGATGCAGTAAGAAGGAGAATAATGACCACTTCCGCTGATCCAACCAAGCAGATTACCTACGCCGACGCAGGCGTTGACGTTGATGAGGGCGCTCGCGCGGTTGACGCCATCAAAGCTGCTGTTGCTACAACTACTCGTCCCGAGGTCATTGGCGGCCTGGGCGGCTTTGGCTCCTGCTTCTCGGCAGCAGCACTTAAAGACATGGAAGAGCCTGTACTAGTCAGTGGCACTGACGGCGTTGGCACTAAGCTTGCCATTGCTCAGCTTCTCGATCGCCACAACACGGTGGGCGAGGACTTGGTTGCCATGTGCGTCGATGATATTGTTCCCATGGGCGCCGAGCCGCTGTTTTTCTTGGATTACGTTGCTGTGGGCAAGCTTAAAGCCGAGGCAGTTGCCGAGGTTGTTGGCGGCATTGCAGAAGGCTGCCGCAAGAGCGGATGTGCGCTGGTAGGCGGCGAGATGGCCGAGCATCCAGGTGTTATGAATCCTGACGACTACGATCTTGCTGGCTTTGTCGTTGGCGTTGTCGACAAACCAAAGATTTTAGGTCCCGAGAAGGTCAGTGAAGGTGACGTCATTCTGGGGCTTCCTTCTTCTGGCATTCACTCCAACGGATATTCGCTGGTACGTAAGGTAGCCATTGAGGGCAAAACGGTTGAGGAGCTCAACCAGCCACTGGAGGAGCTTGGTGGCGAGTCACTTGCAGATGCTGTTTTGCGTCCAACTACTATTTACGCGGGTGGATTGCTTGCTGCACTCCGCGCAGGAGCTCCTATCAAGGCTATGGCACATATCACTGGTGGTGGAATCACCGAGAACCTTAACCGTGCGCTGCCAGCTCACCTTGACGCAGAGGTTGATCGTGGTGGAGAGGCTGGTCCTGCATGGTCTATTCCACCAGTTATTTCATACGTTTCTAGCGCAGCAAACCTGTCTCTTGATGAGCAGTATCGCACCTTCAATATGGGTGTTGGTATGGCTCTTATCGTTGACATGGATGACGTTGACGAGGTAGCAGAAGCCCTCTCTGACCAGGGATTTGAGCCATTTGTCATGGGTCAGATTATCCCAGGCACCGGAAAGGTGGTCTATAACGATGCCAATTAAGCTTGGCGTTCTTCTTTCTGGTTCAGGTACCAACCTGCAGGCCATTATTGACGCCATTGATGCTGGCAAGCTAGACGCAACCATTGAACTGGTTGTTTCTTCTCGCCCCGATGCATATGGTCTGAAGAGGGCGGAGGCAGCTGGCCTGCAAACCCTGACGCTCTCAAAAGAGACGTACGAAGATCCATTTGTTGCAGATATGGTTATTGCCACCGAGCTCAAGCGCTATAACGTTGATTACGTTGTTATGGCTGGTTACATGCGTAAAGTTGGCGTTCCTATTCTGAACACCTTCCCTAATCGCGTTCTCAACCTGCATCCGGCGTTGCTGCCAAGCTTCCGTGGTGCGCACGCTATTCAGGATGCGTTTGAATACGGCGTTAAGGTGACGGGCGTCACCGTTCACCTGGCAAACGCTGATTACGACCGCGGCCCTATTATTGCTCAGCGACCAGTAGTGGTTGAAGAGGGCTGGACCGTTGACCAGCTTGAAGAGGCGATTCATCAGGTAGAGCACCAGCTGTATCCTGAGGTGTTGCAGCTTTTTGCTCAGGATAAAGTCCACGTTGAGGGGCAAAAGGTTCGCATAGAGTTAGGCGAGTAAATGGCGAGAAATGCCCGAATTATAGCAGCGCTGTAATTGCAGTAACAAGTCCAAAGAGAATACCAGGGGCGTTAGCAATCATAATGGGAACATCGCGTTCTTTCTTGAAAGCACCGTAAACAAACCAAACAATGCAGTTGATCATGGCAACTAGTGGTTGGATGAAGCTACCTTTATTGCCAGCAAGATTATTGGTAATCTGTGGGATATAAGAAACATACATCATGACTGAGAGAATACTGCCAAATTGACCTAGCTTGTTGAAGAAATTCTCGTCAAAAGAAAGTGCATGCTTTTCTGTCATGTAAAGTAACCTCCAATGCCTAACAAACAGACTGCTGATACTTACCCAATTACGTAAGAAGATATCCGTTAGTTTGTTGCTGAATAGCTTGCATCAATCCATTGGCACAGCTCATCAAAGTCAACAGAGCCATCTAAAACTGCATAGGTTGGAGCTGTCGAGAAGGGATAGTCGGGGTTTATACCGTACTGATTTGCAACGTATTCAAACAGCTTTTCTCGCATAATCTGGCCTTCCTGGTCCATATCTTATTATGATCGACAGCTTCTCTATGGAGAAGTTGAAATTGTCATTATCTCCAGCATACACGCCCTAAACAGCTATACTAAATGTGTTTCTATATGTAATAAAAAGTCCAAGTGAAGGGCGTCATATGAGCCGAGTTTCTCGTAGAGAAGATGAGTTCTACAGCATGTTCTCTGAGTTTTCTGCGTTGATCGTTTCAACAGCAAAACTGTTTGTCTCCTATATGGAGTCATTCCCAAGTTCAGAAGATTATGAAGTCCAAATCAAGAACTACGAGACACTCTGCGATGACCAGGTAGGAAAGATTATTTCCACCCTCAACACATCCTTTATCACGCCATTTGATCGCGAGGACATTTCACGTCTTGCTCTGCTTATGGATGAGATTGCAGATGGTATTGAGAGCGTCTCTGCACACCTCAGCATGTATGACATCAAAGAAATGCGTCCAGAGGCAGTTCAGGTGGCACATCTGATTCTGTTTGCATCAGAGGAGCTGCAAAAGGCCTTTGATCGTCTCCCTGATTATCACAAGGATGACTCGGTCATTCGCCATACACGCTCTGCAAATGAGTATGAGGACCAGGGTGATGTTGTTTATCGTAACGCCCTGAGCTCTATTTTCAGAAACGTTGATGATCCGATTGAGGTTCTTAAGTGGAAGAGCCTTTTGGATAGACTTGAGTCTACTCTTGACGCTTGCAAGCATGTTGCAAACGCTGTTCAGAATGTTATCGTGAAAAATGGCTAGCATCCTGCTTATTGCGGTACTTATTTCCGCCCTGATATTTGAGTTCATTAACGGCTTCCATGACACCGCAAATGCTATTGCTACCACGGTGTATACCAAGGCTTTGCCTCTGCGCACGGCAATTATCATGTCGGCTATCATGAACTTTATCGGCGCGCTTATGAGCGAGAAAGTTGCTATGACCATTGCGTCTGGTCTGGTTGATATTCAGCTACAGCTTTACGTTATTTTTGCTGCACTGATGGGCGCCATTGTTTGGGATCTCTTTACCTGGTGGTTCTCAATCCCAAGTTCATCTTCGCATGCACTTATTGGCAGCCTTATTGGTGCAACCATTGTTTTTACCGGCAGTACAGGTCACATTCTTTGGGCGGGTGTCCTAGAGAAAGTTGTTATTCCTCTGTTTACTTCGCCTCTTATTGGTATGGCCCTGGGCTACTTTATTATGAAACTGGTGTTTGAGATCTTTGCTGATTGGCCACCTAAAAAGGCAAACGGTCTCTTCCACCGTCTTCAGGTGCTCTCAGCTGCGTTTATGGCATACAGCCACGGTAATAATGACGCTCAGAAGACCATGGGAATCATCACGTTGGCCCTGATTACCGCTGGTCTACACGACCCTTCCATGGGCATCCCTCTGTGGGTCAAGCTTCTCTGCGCAACCACTATGGCACTGGGCACCTCCATTGGCGGCGGCCGCATTATGCGCACCGTTGGCGATGGTGTTACTAAGCTCACGCCAGTTATTGGCTTTGTCGCCGAAACAAGTTCTACCGTTGCAATTGAGATTATGACTGCACTTGGAGCACCAGTCTCAACTACACAGGTCATCACCACATCTATCATGGGCGCAGGATCTGCTCGCCGTCGCAGCTCCGTGCGTTGGGGCGTTGCGCGCAAGATTATTGCTGCTTGGTTTGTGACGCTGCCAGCCACCATGGCACTTGGCGGACTTATTGCATTCCTGACCAGCTTTGTTCTGGCATAACCAATGCTCAACGTTGTACTGGTAGAGCCCGAAATTCCCGCAAATACGGGAAACATTGGCCGCACCTGCGTAGTGAGCGGGACTCACTTGCACTTGGTGGGCCCGTTGGGTTTCTCGCTTGATGACAAAAGCCTTAAGCGAGCAGGAATGGCCTATTGGCAAAGCCTTAACGTTTCTGTCTACGACAACTGGGATCAATTTCTGGAGAAGAACGGTCTAGCCCAAGCATCTGGCGCACCTGCTGGGGACGCTGCACACGACGCTGTTTCCGCAGTTGGCAGCTCTTCCAACTGCACTTTTACGGTCGGCAGGTCCCCGCTACACTTTCTGACCAAGAAGGCCAAGAAAACCTACACGCAGGCAACGTATCGCGATGGGGATTACCTTATCTTTGGCAAAGAAAGCTTGGGATTATCCGAGGAACTCCTGGCCCAGCATGCTGACGAGTGTGAGAGAATCCCAATGTTGCAAGACTCCGCAAGCCTGGTTAATCGTGAGGACTGGAGTCAAAAGCACGATGTACTTGACGGTGATGACCAATACGCTCATCCAGCGCTTTTGCGGCAGGATATCTGCGGAAACTTCATTGACCCTAACGAGTTCTCGGTCAGTGCGCTTAACGTTTCAAACGCTGCCGCCATTGTGCTGTATGAGGCGCTGCGACAGATTGGCTTTCCGGGGATGGGTGTCTAAGAACTAGCTTATTGAGTTTGTTTATGATGCAGAATGAGAAAAGCGCCAAGAATGGCGACAGAGGTAAGACGCATGTTAATTAAAATCCGACAGCACCATTAGATGCTGTCGGATTTCTAAATTAAATTTGCTGCTTAATCACTATAAAGCGGTGAGAAATGTTAATCCGCCCAAAATTACACCAGCAGTATTTGGAATAATGAGAATCCAGTCCTTTTTGGGCTCTTTAGTCCAACCATAGATGACCCAAATTAGACAAGAAACTGCTGCAAATAGAGGTTGAAAAGGTTGAGCCTTTACGCCCTGTAGATTTGCAATAATTTGTGGAATATAAGCGATAAAAACAAATACTCCGATAAAAGCTCCGATAGAGCCTACAAATAGATTGATTTGTTTCTTTGACATAAAACACCTCCTCCTTTGTTATTTTAATTATAAGGATGAGGTAACGAGAAAATCAAACTACCTGTGAAATTAGAATTTAACGTTATTGCTTTAGTTATGAAGATTGGTTTGCAGATTTATGGCTAGAGTTGTGCCCGCCTGTAGCTACTTCAAGAATACGCAAACAAAAACCCGAGTGCGAGGCACCCGGGTTTTACTTGCGTTAATGCTGTCTTTTACTTCTAGTTACGCTTCCTACGACGCAGAACGAGGGATGTTCCCAGTGCAACTACAGAGGTCAGGGCTGTGCTAACAAGAATCACGCTTGAAGCATCGCCAGTCTCGGGCAGAGCGCTTTTACGCTTTGCTGGGGCCTGAGGAGCTGCAGGAGTCTCAGGGTTCTTTATGTAGTAGAACGTGTACTCAAGCTGGTCTGCAGAAACATATCCAGTGCTATCGCCTTGAAGTGTGTAACCGTCAATCTCACGAGCAGAAACATTCTGCAGGTTAAGCGTCTGGCTGCCAATAACATCGTCGGAATGGATTTGCTCACCAGTCTGTGCGTCAACGTAATGGACGGTATAGCTGTAGCGAGCTTCCTTACTATATGTGAAGGTCAAGACGTTATTCTCGACATTCTCATCAAGGACCATAGAGCGAGAAGACACATCTACATAGGCATAGTCTCCGCGGTCAGCTGCGTCGAGAGCCCACTTGCTCACAAGGGAGCCGATTGGGGCAGTTTCAGTTGTGGTTGAAAGAATCTGACCGTCGTCTGTCTGGTGAATGATCGTGTAGGAGACGGAAGAATCATTTTTCTTCCACAACGCGTGCAGAGTAATGTCGCCCGTAACTGCTGCGGAGAAGCTGTATACAGAGGGGTTTCCATTGGTGTAGAGAATCCAACCAGCAAAGGTGTAGCCCTCTCGTACGGGATCAGCAGGTTTTGTGGCTGCGTCTCCATAGGTAAGCTCCTGCGAGTTGACTGGTGAGCCACCCTCAGAGTCAAAGGTAACGGTTGCAGTCAGAGGTGCCCACTTGGCATACAGCACCGTGTTGGTTGCGGGCATAGTGGTGTCGGTAACGGGAGTGCCCACAGTCTCTGAATTGTCGTACCAGCCCTTGAAGACATAACCAGGACGTGGTGAAGTTAAAGAGGCGCCAGGAACATCGGTGCTTGCGTTAAACGGCTCTCCAAAGAGGTGAGAGTGCGTAGCAACAGTTGTGCCGGAGCTTACGTAGGTAACGGTATAGGTATTGCGCTTATAGCGGTGCTCAATCAAGTTGGAATTGTAATCAGTAATGAGATAGTCGTAGTTGTATGGCTGCCAGCTGGTCCAACTCAGAGCGTCGTAATTGGTTCCATCAAAATGGCCAATACTCATGCGGTAGCCGTCATACGAGAAGCCAGGATGTCTATTCTCGCTCTCAAGATAACCATCACCACTGTTGTTTGCAATCTCCGTAATCATGCCAGGTCGTGAAAGCGTGTGATCTCCGCCCATATCGTAGGTACCATCAAGATTTTGATAGTAGTAGAAGCGATAACGTGGACCAAGAGCTGTGGAATTGGTGTAGCGACCATAAATTTCAAGCACATTATCTGCAGTAATTTTGGATCCTGGATCGGTTGTTTTTGCCTGGAAGGTGGTTGCGGTGCCGCCGATACCAGGGATTATGCCATACCAATAGTAGGTTCCAGAAGGATCGTCTGCACGCATAGCGGCAAGCATGTCGTCGCTGTACTTGTTGCCTGTATTAGGGTTAATGGAATAGGGGTTAAACGTATCACCATAACGAAGCGTAAGCGTTGCAAGAATGGAGCCATTTCTCTTTGGACGCACATTAACGGTGATAGTTGCAAGGTTGTAGTAAACGTTAATAGTGGTAGAGCCATCTGCTGCAATAGGAGTTGGATCGCTTTCGTGGCTGTATGTTTCAAAGCGGAAAACGCCTGTATTTGGTTGGACGGGAGCAGTTGCAGTCATTGTTCCAACAGTTCCGGAAGCTGCGGTGGTTGTAACGTAGTTGTAGTTAGAGGGATTGTTTGGATCCTGAATAAAATAGGCGTAGTGATACGTTGCTGTTGCTGGAGTCCAAAGTGCCTTTGCAGTAACAGGCTCTTGAGGCATGGTGGTAGGCAAAGAATCTGCAATACCATCGTCATTAAGGTCCCAACCAGCAAAGGTATAGCCAGTTCGTGTTGGATTAGGGACGGCAGGAACAGCATCTCCCGGATTTCCAATTACAGGAGAAAGCTCGCTACCAGAAGTTGAGAAGTAGATTGCGCTGCGGGGATTGCGATCGTAATAGATGTACTTAACAGCCTTGCCATCTGCGGTAACCTTGAGCGAAAGGTCTGTAGTTGTGCGCACAAAACCTGGATAGGTGACATCGGAAGCAGTAACAATCGAATCGGGCACACCGTAATTTTCTTCGGAGGACGCCTCAACATAATTGCCGGTAGTCATTTCCTTCATGCGCTTAACGGTGTAGGTAACATAACCAGGCGTGTAATAGACAGTCTGCTTGATGTAGTGATCTGAGCCAGAAGCAACGCCAGTAACGGTTGCTTGAGCAGGATCTTCCAGGTCATAGCCGGTGATTGTTGGAGCTGTAACAGACCAAGATTCTCCCTCATTTACAACTTGTTTAGAAGGAGCGTGAATCTCTTCGTCGTTTAATACGTTAACGTACGAGACAACAACAGAGTATTTACCAGCGTCTTCAATAGACTCTGCAATAGCGGATGCAGGCAGACTGCTCAAAACAAGAGCAAGAGCAAATAAAATGCTCAAAACTTTCTTAGCGCGCATTATTTCTCCTCAAACAGCAACAAGATAGGTAAATCATAATAAATGGCGAGAAGGATTTGCTGTTCAAGCTGCAAATTGACCGTATATACACAATCCACTTCTCCTTAAGGTGCAGGAGAAGTGGGCGAGAAGGTCAAACGTTCTGTGAAATTCAGCGTAGTATGAAATTTATAAATCTACACCTGCGGCTTCAGCGGGTTTCTCGGCAGATTTCTTTACAAAGAGCTTGCCCGATTTCTTGAGCTGATAGGCAAGAATCAGAATGGTTACCAGCATAACAATCGTGCAAACGATGGAACCTTCTGCGCCAAAGCTACCGCCGGTAAGCCAATCTGGGCCACTGCCAGGAGCAAACTGCAGCAAAGAACTGCCTGTAGTGCTACCGCTTACCAGAACGCCAAAGATATTGCCTTGGGCAAAGTTCCAGGCTCCGTGAATGCCAGCGGCTCCCCAGAGATTGTCAGTTTTGATGATATAGAACGTCTCTAAGATGCCAAAAAGAATTAGGTCGATCAGGGACTGCATGGTAAAGCCGCTGTTAAACATATGGAGAAGACCAAATAGACTGCTCGAAACCACGATTGCAATAATTTTGTTGGACTTCTCTGCCATGACAGGAAGAAGCCAGCCCCTAGTAATAAGTTCTTCTGTTCCGCCTTGAATCAGCCAAAACGGAATAGTGAGAAGAACAAAGCCGAATGCATAAGGCGTAAAAGTAGTGCCAACTAATTGATAAGATCCGGTCAAAATGAGGATCAACATCACAACAGAGAAGAGAAGAATTCCTAGACCAAAGCCTTTGAGCAGCTCTTTCTTCCAGTTGTCTTTGTAAAATCCTAGGGTAACAATTGGACGTTTTTCAAAGAGTTTTACCCACAGGAAAAAGAGACCTGCAATAAAGACAAAGGAAAGAAGCGTTACCAGAAGATAGTAGTCTCCAAAAATCTCTCTCAGATTGAGGGAATCGGAAAGGCGATCTGGAAGATCTGGGTGCGCCATGTAGTAAGGGGCAATAATAAGTGCTGCTGAGATGGTCATTACAATAGCGCCGATAATTTGCCCAACGACCAACAAGAAAACGGCTAAAAAGGGACTAAGCCAAGCTGGAGTTAGTCTCTTTGCCTGCTTGACGTCGGAAAACATGCGATTTTCTTGCATAAAAAACTCCTAATTAACGTGCTCAAAGCGCGTCATGTTGATGACAAAATTTTAGCGACGGTGCAGGCAAACAGCGTCCACCTGCGATTAGTTCTCTTTATACTCTAAGAGAAAATCGCAACAATCGCCACCGTGGCCTATGGTTTTTGTACGGCCCCAGATAAGTTGAGGATGCAGATTACCGTATCCTGCATCGTCACTATCGCAATATGCAGCGGTTATTTCGGGGCAGCCATATTTTTTGGTTATCTCATAATAGGGGCAGCTCACAATATTGAGGCGAGCTTCGTTACCGTGACTTTCTGGATATTCAAAGGTAAATCCAGCACTTGATGTGCAGCTTTTCTCGATACCTGATTTAAAGAGGCGAGGAAACTTGCGTGCAAGACCAAACGTTTTGATGGCCCATTGGAAGAGTGGTACTCGTTTGGCAGCAAATCGCTGGAAATACTCGCGAATATACCAGACGGCCTTTTCTTGTGAAATGCCCTTTGCGCGCAGAACTTCATATACTGCAATACCAGGGTAAATGCGCGTGTAAGAGTGGGCGCGGAGCTCTTTGGAATCGGATGCATTTTCTGTACAGAGCGCCTCAAATCGCGTTTGAGCTGCCTGTGCAATCTGATCCGCTTTTGCTGCGCCGATGTCCTCGGCGACTATTGCGCACGTTTCTTTGATGAGCTGCTGAACTTTCATACGAGCCTCACTAGTCGTAAAAATGCCCTGATGAAAAGCAAGTAGAACGTACTAACAATTGTACGCTTAAACTTTTTGAATCAACTGCAATTACTTTCTTGCATCCACGGCTAACCAGTATGTTCATAACCTGTATGGGCGAAGCAGATCCAGTAGGGGATTGAACTAAACAGATTTTCTCGCCATGTGAAGTAAATAATACATCTGCTATTTTGATTGACAACGTATACCATTTGTATCAAAATCACCTAAAAAAGGAGCTGATACTATGGCAACAAGTCCTACTCAAATTCGCATCGATAGTAATGTTAAAACAGAAGCAAATGAACTGTTTAAAGAACTCGGCATCGATATGTCAAGTGCCGTAAGCATCTTCTTACGCCAGTGCGTTTTGCACGGTGGCCTTCCTTTTAAAGTGGAAATCCCAAAGTTTAATGCTGAAACACTGGCTGCTATGGAAGAAGCACGCGATATCATGTCAGGTAAAATTCAAGCAACATCCTACAACACCACAGATGAGCTGTTTAAAGATCTGTAGCAAATCATGTCTAGGAGTTCTTTTGTATACTCTTCGGGATGATTGATGGAATACTCGCCGTGATATAAGCCTTTCTTTATTTCAAGAACGCTACCAGGCAGTGCCTTATGTAATTGTTCTGCTGAGCAGATCATTTTTTTCTGCTCTTTTTCTCCGACAAGTATGTGGACTTTGGCGTGGACATCTTGAAGGCTGGGTTTTATCTCATAGGATGTATTTGCTTCCAAGAATGCAATCATGTTGTCTTTTGAGATTTGTGATGTGTCCCGATAATAGTCTTCAAATAAATCTTTACGAATATGAAGGTAGTCGAATTGCATTTGAGCAAAACATTTCATTTTCACTAAGCCATAACTCAGAGAAAACATTGGTTTGATCAGGGCATTTGTCAGCTTGGACGGAATGACAGATGCGCTTTCAATGACAGCGTTTTGACAAATTGAGTTTCGTTGCGTCAGCATTTCTACTAAAATCTGCGCGCCAAGGGACAGGCCTCCAATAAGGAGAACTGAGCCTCCAAATTCTTTATCGATAAAAGAAATGAGCCGACTTGCGTTTTCCTCAATACTTATAAAATCATTGTCACTACCTGCATGTCCGTCAAGGATTGGCAGCACAACGTGATATTGATCCTTCAGCAGTTCAGCCTCGGCTTTATAATTCCACCAAGACAAACCGCCGCCGTGAAGCAGCATGATTACATCGTTATGTTGTTTTCCAAACTCTACCGTTTTCATAACTGCTCGAATCAATTTGCGACTTTAATCTAAGTGATATATAAACACAAAGCTCTCTCATTATTTGCTTGTTATAGTTCTGTAAATCTAGCATTTATACCTAATCTAAATATCCAAAAACTCATAAGGCTTTTCCGAAAGAGAAGATTCGCAGCACTCGGCAAGATACGCGTCCTTCTCCTTTAGGCTCTCTACGTCCGGATATACGTTTAACACTCTGTCCCCCAGATTCCAAAAATCATGTGACCAAGACTGCGGGTTTTCCCATACGCGTGGATTTCCTTTCGCCCAATTCGGAAGCTCCTTGCGAACCTTGGTTGCCACCGCAAGCTGCCCTTTTGCAGTTTTATAAATCGTGTCAATCCTTATTCCACCGTCTACCGGACGTTCTACACGAGTAATCTCCATACCATAGAACATTACCTTTCTTCTTACCCCTTTTTCATAGAGGTTTAACTCAATCTTGTCATATCCTTCGCTTTTGTTGCGTTGAACACTTAGAAAGTCCTGAAGTGCCTGTATCACAGCGGCAGAAACACTTCCGGCGTACTTGGCAGCATCATCAAATAAGTGTAGATCTGCTTCTGCAACATAAATATTTTTTGTGGCCATAACCATACCTCCTTATTTTT
>CAUUUQ010000030.1:0-12899 GCA_963548345.1 uncultured Atopobium sp.
CTCTGCGACCAGCTGAAGATAGGCTGGCCATGTCGGTAAAGATGAAGCTGAGCAGCTCGGGCAAGATTCTTGGCGCAACGGCTATGAATTCCGTCATTCGCTCACGAGCAAGACTCAGTTACGACCAGGTAGATGGCTATCTTCAAGGAGACGCCGCGGCACTCGACTCCGTTGTGCCTAGAGAAGATGCCGGCGCAATCAAAGAAATGATTATCGTGCTCAATCAAATCAGAGCACTGAGAGAAGAAATTCGCGAGAAACGCGGCTCAGTAGATTTTGAAAGCGTAGAGACGCGCGTAGTGCTTGACCAGGATAACAAGCCTATTGGCGTGTCGGTGCGCGAGCGCACTCAAGCAACGGGACTCATTGAGGAAGCAATGCTTGCAGCCAATGAGAGCGTTGCGCACATGCTCAGCCAGCATGACCTGGAGTCAGCATATCGCGTGCATGAGCAGCCTTCTCCAGAGTCTCTTAAGCTTGCGGTCACTCCACTTGTGGCGATGGGTGCTCTTGAGCCAGATGTTGCGTCTCGTATTGCCATTGGCGATCAGACGGCATTGCAAGAAGCGCTGGAGTCAGTCCACGGCACGCGTTATTCTCGCGTGGTAAATGCGCAGCTGCTCAGGGCCCAAAAACGAGCTATCTATCTGCCAACCAACCAGGGTCACTTTGCCCTGGGGGCGGATGCGTACTGCCACTTTACTTCGCCAATCAGGCGCTATCCCGACGTGATAGTACATCGTACGCTCAAGCGTTTGCTCCGCGGACAGACGGCGTCTCACGCAGAGTTGAGCGCGCTTCCAGATATCTGCAGTACCTGCTCTGAACAGGAGCGAAAGGCAGATGCAGCAGCTCGTGCGACGCAAAAGATCAAGCTGGCTGAGTACTATCAGAGTCGTCTGGGAGAAGAAACGTGGGGAACCATTAACGGTTGCGAGCGCTTTGGCCTGTTCATTACGATAGACGATACCTACGCCGACGGGCTTCTCGCCGTGAGAGATTTGGGTCACGAATGGTACGTGTATGATCAGGAGACTCTGGCGCTGATAGGGGAATCAACAGGCAAAACGTATCGCATTGGCGGACGTGTGCGCGTGAAGATTTCTGGCGTAAATGTGGCTCGTGGTCAGATTGATTTGGCACTTGTGGAATAATAAGCAGGTAGATTACGTGCGGGTTTATGAAGCATCCGCACAGATGATTGCATGATTGATATTGAATGATAGGTGAGTAAGATGGCACTTTCGGCACTTTCAGATGAGCTGATGCGCGCTGAAGGCATGATGATGCAGGACCAGAACGAAGAAGCCCTTGAGCTGCTGCTTCGTTTGGCTGAAGACGCTGAGGAATATGTGGATTGTAACTGCCAAACCACAGATGAGCTGCAGTATTTTGCGTTCCCAACGCTGTTTGACCGCTTAGCGTATAGGCGCGTGGAGAACGACCCTCGCAAGCTTGAGGACGTTCATGAGCCGTTTGATCGCCTGTACGGAGACCTTGCAATGGCTTACGTACGCACTGGCGATTACGAAAACGCCATGAATGCGCTGAAGACTGCCATTCGTTGGAACCCAATGAACTGCGGATTTAGGCTTGATTTGGCTGACCTGTTTAAGATTGCAGGCGATATTCGTGAGCACATTGCTCTGACATTTGGCGTCTTTGAGCGCGCAAGCGAGGCAAGGCATCTGACCAGGGCGTTTTTGAACTTTGCTGCGTGGTTTGACGCTCAGGGTAGGCTTGAGCAGACTGCGGCATGTCTGAGAGCTGCTCGTCGCTTTGAAGTCAAGGACGGTGCGCTTGAGGCCGCTCTTGACCAGGCTGCAGGCACCCCTAAAGACCCTGATGGCCTTACCGACGAAGAGGCAAACGACCTGCTTGAGGCAGAGGGCCTGCCAACAGGTGCCAACGCCGAGATTGCGGTTTGCCTGCTGATGTGTGCGCAGGACTGCGCTGCCATGGGCGACAGAGCTACCGCAACTGAGATGACCATTCGCGCTCGCGATCTTGTGGGCGAGCAGGCGGCTCTTACGCTTCTGCAGCTTGTCCGCGACGCCGCAATCTCCGAAGGCTTCACCGCAGGTGGCAATCACGTATCTGCTGACGCGACAGGCAATGCATCTGGCGAGAAAACCGATGCAGCTGAAACTTCAGATGGGGAAGGCAAGTAAGTATGGCCGAGACCCAGGGAAAACAGCAGGGTAAGAAGTCGATTGCGCGCAATCGCTCAGCTCGTCATGAGTACGAGATTGGCGAGACCTTTGAGTGTGGCCTGGTGCTTACTGGCACCGAGGTCAAGAGCCTGCGCGAGCGTGGCTGCCAGCTGACCGACACGTTCTGCCTCATTCGCGACGGCGAGGCGTGGATTCACGGCATGCACCTGCACCCGTACACAAACGGTGGTGTGTGGAACGTTGACCCAGATAGAAAGCGCAAGCTGCTGCTTCACCGCAGGCAGATTGACTACCTTGACGGAAAGCTTCGCCAGAAAGGTTTGGCGCTGGTTCCGCTTGAGATTTACTTTGACGAGCATAACCGCGTCAAGTTGCTGATTGCGCTTTCGCAGGGTAAAAAGCTCTACGACAAGCGTGCGTCTGCGGCCAAGCGTGATTCTGACCGCGAGATTCAGCGAGCTCTCAAGGAGCGCAGCCGCTAGGAGTGCGTCGCTGCCGTACGCGAGCGTACCGCCGGAAGCGGCTGGTGCTCAGAGCACGCCGAACTTATCGCAAAAAAATTTCGTGCGAATTTTATGAGAATCATTCCTATTTTCGGAATAATGCTTTAGAATCACTCAAGATTTGTTACTATCTGCATGAGCACTTAACCGCGGATAAGGGCCACGGTTAGTTGCCGTCCGCGTTAATTGCGCGAATAGAAGGAAAAGCGCACAAGCGCTTGGAGAGAGGAATAAAAATGGCAGAGACTACTTACAAGTTTGTTTGCACCGTTTGTGGCTATGAGGTTGAGGTTGACACTCCAGAGCTTCCTGAGGACTATGTTTGCCCAGTTTGCGGCGTTGGTCCTGAGATGTTCGAGCTCGTCGAGGAGTAAACTCCCCACAAATTAGTCAGACAGGTTGCCTAGGCTAGATTGCACGTTGGTAACCTCTTTGATGATCACCCAAACAAAATCGTAAAAGCGATGTAGGATTTAACCTGCATCGCTTTTCGTATACGCCTGCGTAATATGTGCCGTGGATGTACGCAATGTGGTTGGAGTAGTCTTGAAGCACGCGTTACAAATGTCAGATTCGGTGGAAGTTGCAGCATTCTTGGCCTTTTCGGGCGGAGTGATGGACGCCTATTCCTACCTGGTACGTGGCGGTGTTTTTGCCAATGCTCAGACGGGAAACTTACTGCTTTTTGGCATTAATTTGACAAGCGGTTCGTTTGAAAAGTGTCTCAAATACGCCCTTCCAATTTTGGCATTTGCCATAGGTATTGCGCTTTCATATGCCATACGAGCCATTGCGCGAGAAGAACATCTACACTGGAGACAGCTGGCGGTTATCGTAGAGATTGCGCTCCTAGGTGTAGTTTCTTTACTTCCAACCGATATGAATTTGCTGGCAAACAGCTTGACGTCGCTTGCGTGCGGCATTCAAGTCCAGGCGTTTAGAAAGCTTCACGGGCATGCGTTTGCCACCACCATGTGCATTGGTAATCTTCGCGGCGGAACGCAAGAAATTGCAGCATATATGCACACTCACGATTCATCTCACATTGAGACATCGCTGCTCTATTTTGGAACTATTTTCTGCTTTGTAGCTGGTGCGGTAGTGGGTAACTTGCTCATTCCACTGCTGGGAACTCATATGATTTGGCTCTCACCTGCGGCGCTTCTCGTGGTTATTCTCATCATGTTTATTGATCGCGAGAAACAAGTTCTAGAAGCTCACGGTAAGTCTGCAAAGTAAGCCGTTAAGCAGGCCGCAAAGTAAGCCACAAAGTAAGCCGTTCCCAAAATAGTCATATCTTTTTTTGAAAGAATGGCAGTTCGTGGGGTATACTCTCTACACTTTGAATTGTGTGTAGCGTCACTTACGCACACAATTCAGGAACATTGAAAACTGCATGGTGGCAGTTTCTCTCATTTTTGGGGGTGACTGGATTCGACAAGGTGAGTTTGCGGTGGGCAGCAAGCCGTGGTCTCCTCGCCACGTAAAACAGGGGTAACGTCAAATTGAATTGACAACACTCTTACTTTTGAGCCTCGTATGGCTCTCGCTGCTTAATTTAGTTCAGCGCGTCTAACTGGGATTTTCTCCTGTTCTCAGGGTGACGTCATTTTAGGGAGATGCTTGTAAGGACGTAGTTGGTATGCCTTACAAAAAGATTGAACCAACTGGAGCACCAAACGCCTGTTACTAAGTGTGCGGTACTTGAGATGTAATTAGTAACTGAGCTTGGAGACACCTGCCTAGGATTTGCTTTGGACCGGAGTTCGATTCTCCGCACCTCCACCATACATTCGTTACTCATGAATGGCGAGAAACCCTGCGATTCATGAGTACTTTTTTTAAATGCAACATTGTGTTGCATATCTGCAAAAGAGCCGCACTCCGATGTATTTGGAGTGCGGCTTTTGCTGTTCAGGATTTATTTTTACTTTGGCGTTTGTTTTTTACTCGTTTAGCGGAAAGTCATAGGCTACGGGCAGTTGAGGGGTAATATTTAGTTAGCAAAATCTAACAAAACAAAAAGGCAAGTTCAGACACCATTTTCTGTACGTACTGTCCGTTGAGCTAGTGGATTGCGTTTCAAATCAAATGACGCCGTGAATGGAAAATAGAATCGAGGCGAAGCAATGTCAAGGAACGCTACAAGATTTCAAAAAGTACTGATGTCGTGGGTGTATCGCGGCAAAGAAATATTTAAGCCCCTTAACACAGGTGCCATTGATGAGCATGTGAGGTGCATACGTGAGTATGTGGCCAATATTTTCTTCTACACTAAAGGCAGTACTACCATCATGATTGACGCAGGGTACAGCTATGATCGCCTGCAAGAAAAGATGAACTGGCTGGGAATTGACCCTAAAGATATTCAGCATATTCTAATCACTCACCTGGACACCGATCACATTGGCGCAATTGAGTCGGACAGTGACCAGCTTTTTGGCCACGCACAGGTTTATATTGGCGATGTTGAAAATAGGTATTTAACAGGAGAAGTTCGTCGCCGTGTAATGAACGGCTGGTTCAAGCTACCAAAGGTGATCATTCCAAATAAAAAGACACTTCTACACGACGGGGAAGTGTTTGAAATTGATGGCATTAAAATCGAAACAATTTTGGTTCCTGGTCATACCTGGGGTCACGTGGTGTACTTGATTGATGACGAGTATTTATTCTCTGCCGATACCATCTGGTTTGGCGCAGACGGCGGTTATAGCTTTATCAATAAGCTTGCAGAAGACAACAAACTTGCTGTTCAATCGCTTGCAAGGCTAGAGGGCATTCTGCGTGAGCGTGGACTTAATCCCAAAATTATCACCGGGCATACAGGCTGGGCGGATGACATCAACTTTGTCTTTGCTCATACCGATGAGGTGTGTAACGTCAACAAACCAGTCAAAGTTCATGACCCCAAAGCTCCCTACGACGCATATGACGAGCGCGACGACACACGCGAAAACGCGGTGAACACGCTGCTTCTTCCGTGTAATCGATAGCGTCAGGACCTTGTCAGGATTCCGTAAGAATTACGTCAAGATTGCATCAAGACTCTGTCAGAAATGGCAGAGTCTTTTTTCAGCCAGAAAGTAATCAGAGTTTTTTGAATTTCTCGTTGACATATTCCACAAGTGGAACTACTATCGTTATAATATATTCAACAAGTGGAATACAAGGAGATGAGAGATTTGCTCAAGCAGGGAATTCTTGGTCTCTTGAATTATGGAGATATGTCCGGCTACGAGATTAAAACCATCTTTCAACAGTCGCTTAATTACTTCTGGACCGCCCAGACAAGCCAGATTTATAGAGAGCTGCAGTCGCTAGAAAAGGACGGCTGGGTTACTTCAACGCTCGTTGCTCAAAAAGGAAAGCCAGACAAGAAGGTCTTCTCGATAACTGAAGCCGGCAAAGAAGAGTTGCAGAGGTGGCTGAGGGAAGACTCTCAGTCCTCGGTGTTGCGCATTCCGCTTTTGATGCAGACGTTCTTTAGGGGCGAGTGTTCCTACGAGGAAAACCTTGCGTTCTTTAAACGAATCGCAGATAACGCCTCATCGTTTCCTGGTGGAAGTGAGCTGGCGGCTGGCGCGGTGGCCGCTTACGCAGCTCAAATGGGTGATCCAGAGAAGGCATTGTTCTGGCAATTTACTATCGAGTACGGCAAGATGCACGAGGAAATGCTTAGGGCATGGAGCGAGAAGTGCATGAAGGAGCTGGAGGCACACCATGAACATTCTGCTCATTAATGGTAGCCCTAAGGGCAAAGCTAGCAACTCTCTGCGTCTTGCTAAGAGTTTTATCGAGGGCGTCTCCGAGCAGCACGCCAATGAAGACGTGACTGTTGAGCAGCTCAATGTTGCCACTATGGACATCAAGCCATGCAAGGGATGTTTTCACTGCTGGAAAAACACGCCTGGCAAGTGCATTATGTCGGACGATGAAGAAGCCGTCATCCAAAAGCAGCTCTGGGCTGACCTGGTTATTTGGAGTTTTCCGCTCTACTACTTCAACGTACCTGGACTGCTGAAGAACCTGATTGATCGCCAGCTCCCCATGAGTTTGCCCTTCATGAGCGACGCAAACAGGGGATATGGAAGTGGCGCGCACGAATCTCGCTATGACATGACAGGCAAGAAGCACGTTCTTATCTCTACCTGCGGATTCTATTCGTCAGAGGGCAACTACGATAGCGTTACCAAGATGTTTGACCACATTCTTGGCAAGGGCAACTACGAGAGCATTTTCTGCGGCCAGGGCGAGCTCTTCCGCGTAAAAGAGCTTTCCGCACGCACTGACCAGTACCTGGCGCTTGTCAAAAAGGCTGGCATAGAATACGCTCAGGGCGGCATTTCTGACCAGACAAAAGCCGAGCTCAAAGTCTTGCTGTATCCAAAAGATATGTTTGAGCAGATGGCGGATGCAAGCTGGGGAATTTCTCGCGATACAAGCACTCAGGGCAGCAATAACGCTGGCGAGAAACCCGTTGAGCAGGTGCCGTTTGACCATATCTTCACCTCTCAGATGGCGGCCCTGTACGACAAGACGGCTTACGACGGAAAAGATCGCGTGCTTGAGATGAACTACACCGATCTTGGGCGTAGCTATCAGATTCTGCTGGGCAAAGACGGTAGTAAGGTCTTTACTGACGGCAGCTTAACTACCACCACAAAGCTCAACACTCCGTTTGAGGTGTGGCAATCCATTTCTAGGGGAGAAATTAGCGGACCAGAGGCGCTGGGCAAGCACTTGTATACCGTTGAGGGCGATTTTTCCTTCATGATTGATTGGGACAAGTATTTTGGTCCTACGCCTGGTAGTTCAACTGGAGCTGCTCAGGACGTGTCAGCTGAAAAAGCGGGCAGTGCGCAGAAAAATCCGCAGATGATTACGATGCTGCTTCCTTGGATTACCTTCTGGACTGCAACATCGTTTGACTCCCAGGTTGGCGCCATGATTACGCTGCTTGTTACTGCTTTGATGCCGCTTATTATGAGGAACTTCAAGTTCACCATCTGGGACAGAATTTCATTTGCCCTGGTTGGCGCATTGTCTGCGGGCGTTTTTATGAGCGGAAACGGCGACAGCAACCTCATTGTCAATTTGGGTTACCTGGCTTTTGGTCTTATGTGGTTGGCCTCGTGCCTGACCAAAGAGCCTCTCTGCGCTGCTTACGTAAAGTACAGCTATGGAGGAGATAGCGCTTACAATAATCCGCTGTTCATGAAGACAAACTATATTTTGGCTGCATGTTGGGGTGCAATGTACGTTTTAACTGCCATTTGGAGCTGGTTTGCGGTTCGCAATGGAGTGGGCGGAATTTTGATTATCGTGAACAACCTGGTTCCTATTGGAATGGGCTTGTTTACCGCGTGGTTCCAGAAATGGTACCCAGCTAAGATGGCAAGCGGAAAGTAAGCAGCTCAATCCATTACAAAACACCTACGCGTCAAAAGAGAGCCAGTACTGAACTGCCTCCCATTTCTTGGACATAAGAAATGGGAGGCAGTTTATTGTGCGGGTGATTATGATTCTGCAGCGTGTTAGCGCTGGCTTTTAAGCCTGGCGCACAAAATAGCGCAGCTTTCTTGTGTTCTGCTGAAGAATCGACATGTTCTTAATCAAGATAGCCAGGCAGCTAGGCGGCCGCACTGCCTGGTATGCATCTCTATGCATAAACTTCAGCTAATATGCTAGAAAATGAATAGCGTCATATAAAAGATTTAACTATAGGTAAATTCCGCACCTAAGGAACACACCTAAGTCGGATATTCTGCTCAATTGCGGGCATTTTACACACCTAATGACGATAATCTGCACGTTTGAGGTATTTTCAGCGTAATGTATACGTCTTTTTGACAGATTATCCGACTTAGGTGTGTTTTGAACTGCCTCCCATTTCTCGTGTCCAAGAAATGGGAGGTAGTTCATGTGGAGGCTCTCTTTTTGGGCTTCTCGTCGTTTTGCTTTACTATAGCCACATAAGGAGATGATGCGACGTGAATAAAGCGGCCCAAGTAATCAAGAACCTTTCACAGGGATTTTTAATTTCAGGTATTTTAAGTGCGCTTATGGGTGCATACTACCTGTTCGCTAAGGCAGGGCTTCCTTTGCAGGATCCTCCGCTGGCGCTCAAAATTCAATACGAGATTAACTTTGGCGTTGGCGAGAAAATGCTTATGTTAGGTCTAACCTGCCTGTTTATCGGCTGCGTTGGCTATACCGTTGCATGGATTTGCTCCAAGACAGAGAAAGTTCAAGAGCCAGATAATCATCAAGCTGGTAGACCTTCTCGTCCTGGCGGAGCAAACTAAGGCGCGTGAGCAGAGGCCTGCGGGCCGAGGCCGCGGACTGGGTGCGGCGTCTTGAAGCGCGACGGCTGAATTCATGTTCGCCAGCAGCAGATGTGGCGCGGATACAAAAATTTGAACTATTTTCAAAACAGTACTGTCCATGTGAACTGTACTATTTATCAGCCAAATTCACTTTTTATGTGAATACTAATTTCTCATATGTTTTGGCTATCAATTTGTAAGAAAATATAGATGTAATATGCACATCTTTTTGAGGGGCCATCATGAAAAAAGGTTTTCTTAAGAGAATCTCAGTCTTTCTCACCATGGTTGTGGCATGCCTGTTTATGCCTATTAACACAGCTCAGGCACTTGATCGCCAGAAAGACGATAGTGATCTTACCCAGATCAACATTTACCAGTTCACGCTGACCAGAGACAACATGACTGTTCTCTCGCAGGGAACTGGCGTTAAGCGTGTAGAGATTCCTGCTTCTGATACAGGCAGACTGCCCTCAACAGCTTTTGTTGTTCAGCCAACTAAAGACGGTTCCAACCAGCAGTATAACCAGCCGCTTTCTCTGAAGTTCTCTAACGCTGGTACTGTTGACGGCAAGTCCGTTGACGTTTATGTCACCATCAACTCTCTGGACCTTACCCTTAAGAACGCCAACGCAGATTACAACAACCCTAATAAGACTGACGTTGCATTTTTGACCGTTGATGAGAACTGGGGAACTAAGTCCTTCCAGATTATGGACTATATTGACGTGAATCACCCCAGCTATACTGCTGATATGTTCAGGTCCTATGCAATCAACGCAAACGTAACAGTAGAGCTTAAGTACACCGATGGCACCCCTTGTGACCTCAAGCTTGTTATGCAGCCAAGCGATATTGACGTTGTCGGTGATACTGGCGCAAACGAGACCTTCTCGCTTATTAACGCCAATAGCACCATCGATAGCATTGTTATGAACAACAGGAACATTCTTGTTGAGACCACAAGTGGTAATAAGATTACCTGGAATCCTGTTCGTGGAACTTCCGGTCCTGACCAGGAGAAGAACCTTGCAGGTTTTGCTGTTAAGTCCAAGTCAAGCAGCATGACGTTTGAGTCCACCAGCGCGGCTACCAGCGGCAGCCTCTTTGGTGTGTACACCGAGGCAATTACTCCAGCTCCAGTAAAGGCCGTTGATCCAGAGCAGGCTCCTGCCAAGGCTGGAGAAACCATTACGTATACCGGCACCTTTACGCTGCCAAAGCAGGGTATTGATACCATCGGTAAGATTAAGTCGATGAGCATGGTTGACACCTTTGACGAGCGCCTTGATTTCCAGAGCCTTACCGTAAGCTTTGACGGCCAGACCCTGACCGAGGGCACTGACTATACCGTTTCTGTTGACGGTCAGAAGGTTACCGTTGATATCAAGGATCACCTGCTTACTAAGGCAAATGGCGGCAAGAAGTTTGTTATTACCTATAAGACTGTTACTAACAGCAAGGTAGAGACAGACGGCTCCAACATTGATAACGAGCTTATGCAGGTTGTCGACGGAAACGTTGCTCACTCCAACAAGGTAACTACTGAGCTTCTGTACGAGAAGACCCACGAGTTTGTAAGTGGCACTCCTAACAGGGAGCTTCCTCAGGAGGTCCTGGACCTGCTTCCTGGTAAGCAGACCAGAATTCCTAACGGAACCACCGTTACCCCTGATCAGCCACTTGGCGGCGTCACTCGTGTTGAGACTCCAGACGGAACTTGGGTGTTCATTGGCTACGGTCACGATTCCGAGGTCATTGACCATAAGAACGCTCACTTCATTGGCGTTTGGGTAGTTCTGCCTCAGCCAAAGAAGGATGTCTTGGACGATCAGGGCAACTCCATCGACGGCAACAAAGTAACTGCTGGTCAGGTGCTTACGTACTCCGTTACCTACACCAACACCACCAACACCGCTCGCGATGTCACCATCACCGATGTCATCCCAGAGCACACAACTTACGTTGACGGCTCTGCTGATAACGGCGGCACTTACGACCCAGCTACGCGCACCGTAACCTGGACGCAGAACGTTGCTTCGGGCGACACGCTCACCGTAACCTTCCAGGTCAAGGTCAACAAGGGCGAGAAGGACGTTACGGTTGTAAACACCGCTCACGTCAGCGATGGTCTGATCGACACAGATACCAACACCACCACCAACCCTGTTGTCCCTAAGCCTCGCAAGTCCCGCACTCCTTACACTGGCGACGACGCACTGCAGAACACGCTTATGTTCGCTATTGCAGGCAGCGCAGCAGTTCTCTTTGCACTGGGTACGCTCAAGCTTCACGCAGCTAGGAACTAAGCTGCAGCGAGGTTGAGACGCTCGCAGGCATAGCGCACGGTAACTTCAAGCCGCTCTCATTTTGAGGGCGGCTTTTTGTGTAGGACCGTGAATGTGTTCGCATGCACACGCGTTCGTACATGCGAGCTCGGGCGCACGCAAAGCGCCGTTCAAGCGACGTTCAAGCGCAAGAACGGCATCCGAAGCGCAAAGATTGCATTTCACGAGCCAGTTAGTGCATTTGAGTGACACGAAGTCCCACATAAGAGATGCAACCGTTATTCTAAAGATGCCTTAAGGCAAGGAAGCAAGCGGACTACAATTCCGCTGCAGCAAGAAAACGAAACGTTAGGTCAAGTAAGTTGTTTGGAAGTGTCATGGAAATTCGTGTAGTTGAAGAAAAGGGTCGCGCGCAAATCGAAGTGACCATCTTGAGCGGCCCCGATGACCCGCGCGTTTCGGGAATTGTCCGTCAGCTCCAGATGGTTGACGGAAAGATGACTGGATACGTTCCCGGAACCATCAACAGGCGCGTCGTCCTTCTCGCGGATGTGTCATGGATCCAAACGGACGGCAGTGTGACACTGATTCACCTGGTAAACGGGGAGACTCTGGAAAGTTCTAGTCGCCTGTCCGAGCTTGAGGATGCTCTGAAAGACACGGCGTTTGTGCGCACTTCTCGACAGGAACTGGTCAATTTGGATCAGGTTACGGGTATCAAACCCGCAGGTTCCGGCCGCATGTTGCTGTCTCTTTGCGAGAAAACCCTTGTTGCTTCAAGAAAGTACGCTGCGGAAATCAAACGACGTATCGGAATTGTGTAAGGGCTAGCGGATTTTCTCGCGCTGCAGGTCTAAGCGCCGAATGCCACCCGAACGTCACCCGAACCCTACTCGGACGCCACCCGGGCCTAATCGTAACAGCATCATAAACTCCATTTTAACAGCAATTTTATCCCAGAGAAGGGAACATCATGGAACGCAACGAATCACAAAACTGGCAAGAAACTGAGCGAGAGACTCAGCTAGAATTTGACGAGGGACTCAATAAAACAGCAGGTCAAATTGTATGCAAGGGAATTTCTTCTGGAGCGATATGTTTCACCGGCATCTCGCTTGTGTATGGCGTCATCGCGCTGGCAACCAATTATGGGGACAGGCAAAATAACATCACGCTCCTCACGCTGATTGCTGCGGGCGTGTGCTCAGGTGTTTACCAGCAGATTTGGTTCAACTATCAGCCCCTGATTACCAAGCTTAGTTATCTTCAGAGGTTCCTTGGCTTCAATGTTTGCCTGTTTCCAACGCTTGTGGTGATGGCGCTTGTTGGCGGATGGGTTCCTAATATGGCGCAGGCTTGGATGTCATTTACCGCACTGTACCTGGTCATTCTTCTGGTAACTACCCTGATTTTCAACGCCATGTTCAAGAAAGAGGAGCAGAAATACAAGGCTGCTTTCGAGAAGTACCAGACGTCTCGTCGCGCATAAGTCGCAACTAATTCTGGATCGCGTAGCTGCGCCTGATTTCTGAAAAGAATCGGTAGGTTTTGCCTGAAAACATAAAAGAATCGGTGGATTCTGCCTGATTTCTTCAAAGAATCTGT
>CAUUUQ010000031.1:0-11979 GCA_963548345.1 uncultured Atopobium sp.
GCGTAGTGCGCGGCTTGTAATAGAACATATCTTTTGAGCCCGCCTCTGACATCATTTTCATCAGATTGACATAGCCGGTCTCATTTTTAGCAAGCAGGATAAGGTGATAACGTACCTGCTTAGTGCCCTTCTCAATGCAATCATCAAGAATGAAATAAGCTTCACAGCCAAAAATTGGCTTAATAAGTGGAGAAGGTTTATTGGCTTTTACGGCCTCAATATTATGTGTTTGATTCCAAATTTGAACGTCAGAAGCCCAC
Source organism: uncultured Atopobium sp. (assembly GCA_963548345.1). GTDB lineage: Bacteria > Actinomycetota > Coriobacteriia > Coriobacteriales > Atopobiaceae > Lancefieldella. The sequence goes on from CAUUUQ010000031.1 coordinate 261, forward strand.
TGCGCATGAACCTTATCATGCTCACCAGCATTGGGATCATCTACAGGAGGTTCTTCTAAATCCCAACCCTTTTCAAAACATTCCACATCATGGCACCACTGGCCAAAGTCTTTAAGCGCCTCATTGTACTTACGGCATGCAAGGTCAAAATCTGGAATTCCAAAGAGATACCCATGATCAGTAAGAGCAAGTGCTGGCATACCAAACTCTACAGCTTTACTAACCATATCTGGGACACGGCTAGCTCCATCAAGAATGGAAAAATCTGAGTGGTTGTGGAGGTGAACAAATGCCATCTTTTTCTACGCTCTTCTCTTTGTGCTTCAAAATTTGTTCTTTTACCAAGGGCTCTTAATTTCTTTGTATAGTGTAGCCGATTCGCCGGACAATAACTACTAATACAAACATATGTTCTATGTGCTAATACTTCTATTGACGCTGGTAAATTGGATGAAAATATTTTCTCGCCAATTTCATAACATCGCAAAATCTCTCTTAGTTGGCGTAGGCCATCCGTTCAAAAATTTCTCAAAAATAAAAGTTTCAAACTGGTAACTCTTAGACTAGGGACCCCTTAATTGGGAATATAGTTTTTGTATTACCTATTCTAGTTAAGGAGATCACATGGATCAGATGAAAAGCATTTCCTTTGACGACATTGCAGCGGCTCAGAAGAACTTTGAGTCCGACCGCGCTCATACTGTAGCTAAAAATGCTGCTACCAGCGCTGGTGTTAGAAAAGCAGCTCGTGTACCAGAAGGCGTTGCCCTTAATCCTCTTACCTTTGATGTTGAGGTAAAGCAGGGTGAGCGTACCAATCAGAAGCGTTCTGGTCGTTGCTGGATGTTTGCTTCACTCAATACGTTTAGATATCGCATCATCAAGAAATACAACCTCTCTACCTTTGAGCTTTCTCAGGCATATCCTCTGTTCTGGGACAAGATGGAGAAGTCCAACTGGTTCCTTGAGAACATTCTGGACACCCTTGATGAGCCTCTGAATGGCCGTCTTGTATCCTTCCTGCTTACCGACCCAATTGGTGATGGTGGCCAGTGGGATATGTTCAAGAGCCTTGTTAAGAAGTACGGCGTAGTTCCAAAGAGCGCTATGCCAGAGACTGCTAACTCTTGCAACACCCATGAGATGGATGCTTACCTTACCCGCTATCTTCGTAGTGCTGCAAAGCGTCTTCGTGAGACCGCAACAGCTGGTGAGTCCCTTGAGTCTTTGCGCGAGATGAAGAAAGAGATGATGGAGGACGTCTATACCCTGCTAGTAACTTGCCTGGGTCAGCCTCCTGTATCTTTTGAGGCACGCTTGCGCGATAAGGACGATAACCTCGCTCTTTCCGGTACCTTTACTCCTCAGGAGTTCTTCGCTGAGACTGTTGACATGAACCTTGATGATTACATCTCAATCATCTCTGCTCCTACTGCTGACAAGCCTTTCAACCACACCTACACCGTTTCCCGCTTGGGCAACGTTGTTGAGGGTGGCGGCGTTCGTTACCTCAACCTTGAGATTCCAGAGCTCAAGCGCCTCGCTGTGGCTCAGCTTAAGGACAACCTGCCAGTCTGGTTTGGCTGCGACGTTGCGCAGTCCTACCTTCGTGAAGAGGGCATCATGGACACCCGTGCACTTGACGTTGATGGCCTCTTTGGCTTCCCTGTTGAAGGTGCACTTGACCGTGCTGAGCGCCTTGACTACGGCGAGTCTCTGATGACTCACGCTATGGTTCTTGAGGGTGTTAACTTTGACGCCGAGGGCAACACTACCCTCTGGAAGGTTGAGAACAGCTGGGGTAAAGACCACGGCCGTGATGGCTTTGACACCATCTCCGACCCTTGGTTCGACGAGTATGTCTACCAGATTGTTGTTGACAAGAAGTACCTCACTCCTGAGCAGCTCAAGACCTTTGAGACCGAGGAAGCAACTGTCCTCGAGCCATGGGACCCAATGGGCTCTCTTGCAACACTTCGCTAAGGCACAAACCATCTGGCGAGAAGATCGGTCTTCTCGCCAGGTTTTTCTAAACGCTACTAACAAAAGGAGCCGTAATGGCTGATCAGACCGTAAATCCACAATGGGCAAACGAGGAAACTGCTGCTTTTAGCGCAGACCGCGCTAACCGCGTTGCTCGCAACTCCGTAACCTCTATGGGTGTTTCCGCAGCTGCTCGCGACATCACCACCATGCGCACCTACGCTGACACCTACGGTGTTGCTGTTGCAAAGACTGGCGACGTCACCAACCAGCGTCAGAGTGGTCGCTGCTGGATGTTCTCTTCTTTCAACGTACTTCGCCAGGAGTCAATCAAGAAGCTTGACGTTGATACCTTTGAGTTCAGTCAGGCATATGGCATGTTCTACGACAAGCTTGAGAAGGCAAACTCTGCACTTGAGTACATTATTCAGACCGCTGACCAGCCAACCGATTCTCGTGTTGTCAACACACTTCTGACCGAAGGCATTGGCGACGGCGGCTACTACTCATTTGCTATGAGCTTGGTTGAGAAGTACGGCCTGGTTCCTAAGGATGCTATGCCAGAGACTACTTGCTCCAAGAACTCCACTCAGATGGATGAGCGCATTGACCGCCTGTTCAGAAAGAGCGCTGGCGAACTTCGCGCAGCATACGCAGCTGGCAAGTCTCTGGACGAGCTTCGTGCGCTTAAGCAGGAGCAGCTCAAGGGCTTCCACCAGATTCTTTCCGTCTGCCTTGGCGAGCCACCTCTGACCTTTGACTTTGAGTGCAAGGTTGGTAAAAACGCACAGGTAGATAAGGCAAAACTCTCCCCTGTTGAGCCAAGCAAGGCTTCTGACAACAAAGACAAGAAGGATGGCGAGAAGGACGAGGAAGGCACTCAGATTCTTCGTGACTTTGGTATCACTCCTCTTGAGTTTGCGGAGCGCTATTGTGGCGTTGATCCTCGCGGCTTTGTCCAGCTCATCTCTGTTCCAAGCAAGAAATATCCTTACGGCAAGGTGTACCACCCAACCTTCATCGATACCGTTTTGGGCGGCATTAAGACTCGCTTCTTAAACGTTAAGCCAGAGGTTCTTGAGGCAGCTACCATTGCTTCTTTGAAGGACGGCAACCCTGTCTGCATGGCCTGCGACGTTATGCAGGAGTTCCCCCGCCACAATGAGGACTTCAACTACGTTCTCTCAACCGACACCATGGATTACAACGGCCTCTTTGGCGTTGATTTTGACATGGATCGCGAAGCAATGATTGAGAACTATGAGACTTCCCTTACCCACGCAATGACCTTCCAGGGCGTTGAGCTTGATAAGGACGGTAAGGCTAAGCAGTGGCGCATTGAGAACAGCTGGGGCAAGGACTCCGGTAAGGACGGCTACCTCATCATGAGCGCAGATTGGTTCCGTCTCTACGGTGGCGAGGCTGACGTTCGTCGTCAGTATGTTCCAGAGGACCTGCTCAAGGTCTGGGACGAGGGCGAAGATGTCCAGATTGATTTCTGGGAGAACCTTGGCTACTCCCTTGGTGGTCGCAACCGCAAGTAAGGTACGTCTCACCACAGCCTACTAAACGTAGACATAAAAGCACACAAGGTCGGTACAGAATTTTCTGTGCCGGCCTTATTAGTGTATACTAGAGTATAAGAAAAACCTTATCTTATTTTAGGAGGTTTTTATGAAGTGTTTTTCAAAGGAACGTATAATTTTACGAATTATTGTTATATTTCTTTTCCTCTTAATCTGGTATTGCGATTCTAAAGGCATGCTTCCAGAAAATGGCTACGCAATCCTAACCATTCTTTTATTTGGTATTTTTTGGTTTATCGAGGCTAAATTTATTAAACCCACTAGAACAGATCAAAGCGTGCCGCGCAGACCTCGGCTGTATTCTTTCCGGCGCTGAGCTCTGTTAGCGCGTCCGTAAACGACGCTTCTTCTCCGCACCTAAAGTCTATGGCGAGAAAAACGTCCGCTCCAAACTCTGCTGTTATAACCTTGCCACCGGTATCTGAAACCAGGCGCTGAATCTGCTCATACAGGTTATACGGGGCCGACAACTCCACCCTCACAACCTGCAGCATTTCCTGAACAGCAGACGCTTCCTCAGCAGCAGCCAAAGCCTCTTGAGTTGCTGCCGTATACGCACGAACAAGCCCACCAGGGCCCAAAAGCGTTCCGCCAAAGTAGCGCGTGACAACACAGCAGACGTTCTTGAGCCCTGCTCCGCGCAATACCTCCAGTACAGGCATTCCCGCCGTTCTGGAAGGCTCTCCGTCGTCGGAAGCACGCTCTGTACCGTCCTCCAAGATCCACGCAGGCACGTTATGGCGAGCGTTATAGTGCTTCGCTCTCACCCTGGCGAGAAACTCTTGCGCTTCTGTCTCTGTCTCTACATGACAAAGCTGGGCTATGAAGCGGCTTTTTCTGTCTTCAAAAAGACCTTCCGCAACAAAGTCCAGCTTGAGTGTCTTGTAAGATGTGTCAGGCATGGAGAAACTAAAGAGCCAAGTTATGCAAGTACACAGACATTCTCGCCAGCAGAAACCAGCTGATCTGCAGAGGCAAGAATCTCTACACTGCTGTACTCGCTAGAGTTAGTGATAGCAAGAATGACCACCTCAGGATGACCCGCATCCTTAACCTTATCCAGGTCAAAGGTCATCAGTGGCTGACCAACCTCAACGCGCTGATCCTGCTCGACAAGAGCGGTAAAGCCGTCACCCTTCATCTCAACGGTATCAACGCCTACGTGAATCAAGACCTCTTCTCCAGAATCGGCAGTGATTCCAAATGCGTGAACAGTTGGAGTAGTTGCGGTAATAGTGCCCGAGACTGGCGCGTACACAACACCCTCAGAAGGCCAGATACCCAGACCCTGACCAAGCATGCCACCTGCGAAAACAGGATCAGGAACGTTCTCTAGCGCAACAACCTTTCCGCTTGCTGGTGCATAAATTGTTTTAGCAGTGTAATCAGAAACAGTTAGAGCCTCTGGCGCAGCTGCCTTGGAAGATTTCTTGAAAAGATCAAAGAGTCCCATGCTAGTCCTTTCATATGTAAGCCTATCCATCATAACAGCATTCAAAGAGGCAGCTGTTGCTTTTCATGAACACGACGTACCAAAATCACACCCTTCTCGCCACTCAACGTGTGGTGAGAAACCCGCGCACTCGCGACGTCTCATTTACTTGGAGATTGTTTGACTTCGGAGCTTCTAGCCTTATGAACGTGATACAATCGCCCATGCAAAGTGGACCAGACAACCGCGGAGTGCCCGTCCAGCTAAATGGAAGGGTGCTATGAGGAAAGTCCGGGCTCCACAGGGCAGGATGCTGGCTAACGGCCAGGCGGGGTAACCCGACGGAAAGTGCCGCAGAAAAGAAGACTCTCACCTGCGCATTCGCGTAAAGAGAAAAGCTGAAACGGTAGTGTAAGAGACTACCAGCATGCTGGCAACAGCATGGCTTGGTAAACCCCATCCGGAGCAAACGCAAATAGGAGCGCTATGGTGTGGCCCGCACTGCGCTCGGGTTGCGCGCTAGAGACCAGTAGCAATGCTGGTAGTAGATAAATGGTTGTCCGCGACAGAACCCGGCTTATACGTCCACTTTGCCTACTGAATACAAATCCCCCGTACGATTTCTGTGCGGGGGATTATGATTCTGCAGCGTGTTAGCGTCGGCTTTTAGGCCTGGCCCACAAAATAGCGCAGCTTTGGTAGGTTCTGCCGAAGAATCGACATGTTCCTAATCAAGATAGCTAGGCAGTTAGGCGGTCGTACTACCTGATATGCATATCTATGCATAAACTTCATCTAATATGCTTAAACATGAATAGACTTATATAAGAAATTTAACTATCGATAAATTCTGTATCTACGGAACACACCTAAGTCGGATAATCTGCTCAGATGAGGGCATTTTACACATCTAATGACGATAATCTGCATGATTGAGGTATTTTCAGCGTCATGTATACGTCTTTTTAACAGATTATCCGACTTAGGTGTGTTTTGAACTGCCTCCCATTTCTCGTGTCTAAGAAATGGGAGGCAGTTCAATTTCTGCGCGGGGATTTCTTGTACAGGAAATCTTTAGCAAGATATTCTTGCAGGCAGCTACACGCGTTGCAAAATCACATAGCGATTAAGGTTGTTGTCTTTACCATCCGCACTAAACTGCGCGCAAACGCGCACGTCAGAGCCAAGGCTTCCAAGAAGCTCATCAAGTTCCTCTTGCGAGAAATGATGACAATAGCGCCAGGTATTGGCCTTATCTTGCCAGCCAATCAGATAGTCATGCTCCTCAAGTTCTGATGCATCTATGCCCAGCGCACGCAGCCCTTGAGCAGTGGTTTCTTGAGCTTTAGCAGCAAGTTTCTGGCTGTTCATAAACTGCCAGAAAGAAACGCACACAAATCCGCCAGGTTTAGTTTTCTCTAACAGAGTGCGTAAAAGTTGGATTCTCTTCTGTGCGCCTGGTACATGATGCAAAAAGCCAAACGCAACCACTAAATCACAGGCCGGAACAGTAAGACGCGAAGAAAGCGTGTTATCAAGCAGACTCTTTATCACATCTAATTCAATAAATGCCAGCTCAGAGACATGAGTGTCTGCCTCACCACTCTCTACCAGTGGCTTGCAATTATCTACAGCAAAATACTTTGCAGGGACAATCCCTGCCTCATCGCGTAAAAAGCGAGCAAAGCGCAGGTTGCCGCAACCCACATCAAGTACACAGGGTTTCTCGCCAACTAAAAGCTGAGGCATGGCATCTAGGCACTGCTGCCACCCCTGCCAAGGCGCCTGTCGTGTGGCCGAGAAACTCTGCGTCTGCTGAGAGTAAAACTCAGAGGTTACGTAGCTCAGCTGCTCAGCGGTAGATGCACTGATAGATTGCGTATATGTTTTGTTTGAAGAAGTATCCATACAAAGATTTTACGTCACCGTCTTACTCCTAAAGGTCAGAAGCTCACCTTATTGCCTATACTGTTTGTATGGATGAACTCATTTTGGACATATTGAAGCAGCTCAGAGATGGCCCACAAGGTGCTCTTGATACGCATCAGCTTGAGATGCTCATTAACTCGCACAACAGCGGAATTGACTCTAGCGCCCACAGTACAGAGCGCGAGAAACTCATTCCTAAACGAGCAATTCTCCCCTATTTTTTGCAGGTCAAGCAGAACAATGATGAGCTGTGGCAATCGTGGAATGTAACGTCTGAGCTGGAAGAGAGGTTTATCTACTCCGTACGTATGAAGCCTCGCCGTACCGCTTCTGGCGTGGCAACCATTACCGTAATCACCAGGCCGCATACCTGTTCAAGTAATTGCATTTATTGCCCGTGTGATCTGCGTATGCCTAAGAGCTATCTTGCTAACGAGCCTGCCTGTCAGCGCGCTGAACTCACGTTTTTTGATCCATACGTACAGGTTGCAGCCCGTCTTCAAGCGCTCCATCAGATGGGCCACTCAACCGACAAAGTAGAGCTCATTGTGCTTGGTGGTACCTGGAGCGATTATCCAGAGAGCTACCAATACTGGTTTATCAAGGAGCTTTTCCGTGCACTTAACGAGTGGCCAAACTCTCCTCATCACATTCAGGAGCGCCTGAATTGGTACACCTCGTTTGGCTTGCAGAACTCTGAAAAAGCACTTTCTTCTTTTGTTGCTGAACAGCAGGCGGCTGTCTTTGATGACACTGCCACGTATAACCAGGCTTTTCATAAGCTCTACGACACTAGTCAGCCTCACCAAAACGCATGGTCTCAGATGCAAAGTACCTATGATGAGCTGGTGGAGCAACAACACGTTAATGAAACAGCTGCTGCTCGCGTGGTTGGCCTTGTAATAGAAACCAGACCTGACACTATTACGCCGGATAACCTACGCATGTTTAGGCAGCTTGGGTGCACCAAAATTCAAATTGGCATTCAGAGCACACGCCAAGAAATCCTTGACGCAAACCAGCGTCAGATGAGCGTTGCCCAGATTAAACGAGCGTTCTCGCTGATTCGCTTATACGGATTTAAAATCCACTCTCACCTGATGGTTAACCTGTTAGGCGCAACTCCTGAGGCGGACAAACAGGACTTTAAAACGTTTGTCACGGATCCAGGATTTCTCCCTGACGAGATTAAGCTCTACCCCTGTGCACTGGTATCTGGAACACAATTGGTCCATAAATACCGTGAGGGTGCATGGCAGCCATACACCAAAGATGAGCTGGTAGACGTACTTGTTCAAGACGTGCTTGCAACGCCTCCATACGTGCGTATTTCTCGCATGATTAGAGACATTAGCGCCACCGATATTCTGGTGGGAAACAAACATACCAACCTTCGTCAGATGGTGGAACAAGAGCTTGCTGCTGAAGACGTTGCAAACCGTGTGCAGGAGATTCGTTTTAGAGAGATCAACCAGCAGCAGGTACGTGCCGCGGAACTTACCCTTCAAGACTTTACCTACACTACCGCGGTCAGTGACGAGCACTTCCTGCAGTGGGTAACTGCTGACAATAAAATCGCAGGTTTCTGTAGGCTTTCACTTCCCCACTGGGACAAACTGACTGCTGGCACATGTGATGTTACCGCCAATGAGCTGCTGGTACAGCCAGGTCAGGCTATGATTAGAGAGCTCCACGTGTACGGACAGGCGCTTTCGCTGGGCTCAGAAGGAATGTCTGCTCAGCATCAGGGCTTGGGTCAAAAACTTCTTGCCAAAGCATCATCTATCGCAGCTGAGGCGGGTTATACCAGCCTTAACGTTATCAGCTCAATTGGGACGCGAGCTTACTATCGCGCACAGGGCTTTACCGATGCAGGACTCTACCAGCAAAAAGCCCTGTAAAAAGGTAGTTTTGTACTTCTAAACCAGTTTTATGTATCCACTTTAATAATCAAAAAATGCCGAGAAGACCGTTGATCTTCTCGGCATATTCATGAGCGTCACCCTCTCCTGGACGCGAATGAATTTTAAGGAATCAGCGACAAAATCTGAGAGAGATTCTTCTTGCCAAAGTCAACCTTTTGACCGTCGTTAATAACCAAGCATGGAACGCTCATGACATCGTAGGTGTCTTTGAGCTCCTTGAAGTGGTTGATGTCATAGACATCGCAGGTGACCTGAGGGTTGTCTGCAGCAATACGCTGAGCAGCTACAACAACGTCTGGGCACATGGTACAAGAAAGTCCTACCAAGACCTGCAGATGCGTCTTTGACTCGATGGCGGCAATGGATGCCTTATCCTCGTCACTAATAGGCTGACCAGGACCTGCGGCGTTGTAGAGGCCAAGAACAAACGAAGTGAACTCATGACCGCCAGGAACACCATGGAACGCAAGACCTGTTGGCGTACCATCCTGTGCGCACACACGAACAACAGGAAGGTTCTTCTCGCCCGTGCCTGAAACCGTCTGAACGCTCAGTTTGTCGGTCATGGAAGATAGCTCTTCCATGTAAGCTACAAGCTCCTCAGAAACAGGTCTTTGATCAAGCTCAAGCTGAAGCACAAGCGGACGTGCCATGCGCTCAAAGACAGCGTTGAGCTGTGCCTTCATGTCATCGGTGAAAAGCTCTCCGGAGTCAGAGGCACTCTTAGCCGCTGGAGCCTCAGGAGCCTCCTTCTTGGACGAGATGCGCGTGACGTTCATCTGCGGAACAAGGCCAGTTTTCTCCTGAGTGCGCTTAATGTAGCGCTCCATCTCGGTAGCGGTAGTTGCTGCCTGGCCAATAGCTGTTGCAACCTGACGCAATGGCTTCTGGCACACATCACCAGCACCAAAAAGACCCTCACAGGTTGTTTCCTGATGCTCGTTGGTAATCAGATAGCCGTGATCATCAGTCTGAGCCAGTTCTTTTACCAGGTCGGTCTCTGGCGCGTAACCAGCGAAGACAAAGACACCAATAGAATCGCCATCTTCTGGAGCAAACGTGGTCTTCTCGCCCGTCTTGAGGTTCTTGTACGTAATAGACCTGAGTGCGGAATCTCCGGCAACGGACTCAACCTGCGTGTTGTAGAGAACCGTAATGTTTGGATTGGTACGAGCAGCCTCAGACGATGCAGGGGCGCAGGTAAACGCCTCCTCGCGCACAAGAACTGTGACATGCTTTGCGTACTTAGTCAAAAACACGCTTTCTTCTGCGGCTGCAAAGCCTCCGCCAATGACAAAGACTTCCTTGCCGGTGAAGAACTCGCCGTCGCAGGTAGCGCAGTACGCAACACCGTGGCCCTGGTAGTCCTCTTCTCCCACAAAGCCAATATGGCGTGGATGAGCTCCTGTGGCGAGAAGAACGGAGAGGCAGGGACGCTCGCCCTTAGTAGTGTGAACTACCTTAACATCTCCAGACATGTCCAGATCGGTGACTTCCGCGAGCAAAAACTCTGCACCAAAGGCCTCAGCCTGCTTACGCATGGTTTCTGAAAGCTCAGAGCCACTAGTAGAGAAAACTCCCGGATAATTAACGACCTCATTAGTGATAGTGATCTGTCCGCCAAAATGGTCCTTCTCGACAACAAGAACACGGTAGCGAGCACGGGCCAGATAGAGGGCGGCGGTGAGCCCTGCAGGCCCACCGCCGATAATCACCGCGTCGTAGAGGTCTTTGACGTCGGTCATTGTAAGCTCCCTAGATCTTAGAGCTGACCAACAAGGTCAAGGCTTGGCTTCAGGGTCTCAGCGCCTGGCTGCCACTTAGCTGGGCAAACCTGGTCACCGTGCTCTGCAACAAACTGTGCAGCCTGGAGAAGGCGGAGAAGCTCCTCAGCGTTACGACCAATACCACCAGCAGTAACAAGCTCAACCTGAATGACGCCCTCTGGGTCAACGATGAAGGCACCACGCTCAGCAAGGCCTGCGTCCTCGATAAGAACCTCAAAGTTCCTTGCAAGAACGTGAGCTGGGTCTGCGAGCATTGGGTAAGTTACCTTAGAAATGCGCTCGGACTCCTCATGCCATGCCTTATGGACAAACTCGGTGTCGCAGGAAACAGAGTAAACCTCTGCACCGGCAGCCTGGAACTTGTCGTAGTTGTTTGCAAGATCCTCAAGCTCGGTTGGGCAGACGAAGGTGAAGTCAGCTGGATAGAAGAAGAACAGGCTCCACTTGCCCAGTGTGGACTCTTTGCTTACCTCAGTGATGTCACCGTTGTGGAATGCGTTTACCTTAAAATCACCAATTTCCTTACCAATAAGAGACATAGTCAGTTCCTTTCTGTAAGTAAAACAACTTATAAAACGTGCTACTTAGAAGTTTACTCTCTTTAACTCTTTTGTCAATAACAATAATGATTACTATTTATAAAATTAAAAAGAAACAGGCCAGATTGCTCTGACCTGTGAACAGTTGGTGGGCGTTATAAGATTTGAACTTATGACCTCTTCCGTGTCAGGGAAGCGCTCGTCCCCCTGAGCTAAACGCCCGAATATGTTTGCTGCTGGGGATGCAGCAAGGGATATATTACGAGAAACCCGCCCCTCTTGCAACCGTCAAACTCAACTTTTTTAGAAATTTGCAAAAGATCGGTTCGGTAATACATTGCTGACAATTTAAATACCACGGGCTATGAAATGAATGACTGCTTTTAAACCTGTACGTCTTCTGAACCTCAATTAGCAAAAAAATATTATAAGATAGGCAACTGGATTGTAAAAGCATACGGTCAGAAGTATTATGGCAAGTCGTTCGATTGAGGGAGAAACTTATGAACTTTCTGGAATATAACAAAGACGAGAAGCT
>CAUUUQ010000032.1:0-10708 GCA_963548345.1 uncultured Atopobium sp.
CTCAAGGAAGTTTTGGACAAGTATCCTGCAGATGCAGTAAGACTTTTGATGCTTCAGACGCATTATCGTGCGCCACTTGATTTCTCGTTTGAGCGTCTTGAGGGTACCGTTGGTACGCTTGAGCGCATGAAGACCTGCGTTGCAAATCTCCGTTGGGCTTTTAAGCAGTCTTCTGCTCAGCACGAACTTTCCGACGCTGATAGCACGCTTGCTGAGGCAATCAATACAGCTCAGAGCGAGTTTGACGCTCAGATGGATGATGATTTCAACACCGCAGGAGCACTCGCTGCTATCTTTGCTCTGGTAACTGCTGCAAATACGTATCTTGCAGAGGTTGGTCAGAACGTTGGCGCAAGTCCTGTTCTCCGTGCAGCAGATATGTTGTGCGAGCTTACGGGAGCTTTGGGAATTGATTTGACTCAGGCGGCGTCTACCTCTGATTTACCAGATGAGCTTGTGGCTCTTGCAGCACAGGTAGCAGGCTATGAGGGCACGTCAGCTGACGAGGCTGCAGAGGCTTTGCTTGCTGCTCGTCAGGAGGCTCGTTCCCAGAAGAACTGGGCGGTTGCTGATCAAATTAGAGACGGCATTGCCGAGCTTGGACTTTTGATTGAAGATACCGCCGCTGGCGCTCGACTAAAGCGTAAGGCAGACTAACTATGGCAAGAAATCAGCGTTCTACCTCTAAAAATACACGCTCCGAGGGCGCTACTGGCCGCGGTGGCTCCACTGGTCGCGGTGGATCTGCAGGTCGCAGCGGCGCAGATCGCGGCTCCAAGAAGGCTGCCGACTGGGGCGGTTATTTCGGCGCCAAGAATGGCCAGGGCTCAAAGGGCAGTCGCTCCGCACAAGGCGCACGCGCAGCTCAGGGCGCCCGCGGTCAACGAGGCGCTGGTGGACAGCGAGGTGCTGGCGCTGGACGTCCCGGCAACAAGAAGCCTGCAACCGATCTTATCGAGGGTCGTCGCGCAGTAGCAGAGGCGCTGACCGTTGGCATTCCTTTGAAGAATGCGCTGGTACAAGCCGCAAGCGGGCAGAAGGACCAGGAGATTGAGGCTCTTGCACGTCAGCTTGAGCAGGAGGGTATTCCTGTCGAGCGTGTCGCAAAACCAGTGCTTGACTCGCTTTCAAGCCACGGCGCTCACCAGGGCGTCATTGTCCGTACGCAGCCTTTTGCTTACGCCGACCTCTCTGAAATCATCCAGCGCGCTGGTTCAGAAAACGCTCTGGTTGTGGTCTTGGATCACGTCACCGACGAGGGAAACTTTGGCGCAATCGTCCGAAGTGCCGAGGTAGTTGGCGCAGCAGGCGTCGTTATTGCAAACGCTCGCGCCGCCCGAGTTGGCGTTGGAGCATATAAGACGTCCGCAGGAGCTGTGCTTCACCTGCCAATCGCTCAGGTTTCTAATCTGCCGCGCGCTCTTGAAGAGCTTAAAGCCGCAGGTTTTTGGACATGTGGCTCTACCGAGCACGCCACTCAGTCCGTGTGGGAGGCTCCTATGGGAGGACGCCTTGCACTTGTTATGGGCTCTGAAGGTTCAGGAATTTCTCGCCTTATGCTCGAGAAGTGCGATTTTACGTGCAAGCTTCCTCAGTTTGGCCAGGTAGAGTCCCTGAATGTTGCTCAGGCAACGACGGTTATGTGCTACGAGTGGCTCCGCAGGACTCAGGAAGCGTAAGCCCAGGAAGCCCAGGAAGCGTAAGCCCAGGAAGCCCAGGAAGCGTAAGGTATGGCTCAGAAAAAATCGCTGCTTGTAGTCGATGGCTATAACGTCATGTTGGCAACTCCTCGCTATGAGGCGTTGCTGGATAGGCGTGGCTCTTCTGCACAAGAAACCGCTGCTGAGAGAGCCTATCACCTCAACACCGATCCGTTTTATCGCGCCCGTTTGGCGCTCATTTCTGACGTTGCCACGTTTGCACAGGGCACCTACGAGGCCGTTATTGTGTTCGACGGAAAGGGAAACGTAAACGACGAGCGCCCGGAGCGCACCCACGCTGGCGTGCAACTGGTCTTCTCCGAGACGGGGGAGTCTGCAGATAGCGTCATCGAGCGCCTGGTCACGGATGCGCGAGAGGCTGGTCGCAAGGTATTTCTGGTCACGTCGGACAGGGACATTCGCGCTACGGCCGGCTTTGGCCCCGGCGAGGTTACGCGCATTGCCAGCGCATCACTGGTCCACGAGATTTCCCAGGCAGATAACGTTGTCGAAGAGATGCGTCGCAATCAGGTCAGTACGCGCATGACGCTTGAAGACCGCATTTCTCCAGAACAGCGCGAGAAACTCTGGAAGCTACTGGGCAAATAGGTGACCAGGTCAGCGTCTCACGTACGCGATGTGCCAACGTGCTCGACCGCACCAATGCGTCCGGCGCGCCTGGGCGCAATCAGCGCGCCTGATTTCTGCAAAGAATCTGTAAATTCTGCCTAAAAACGTTAAAGAATCTGTGGATTTGCCTGATTTCATCAAAGAATCGGTGGCTCAAATACAGATTCTTTGCACTTTTCAGGCGGCCTTTGAAGCGCGCGAGATTGCCCCTCCATGGAGCCTGATTTTCTCGCCATGTCTGAATGATTTGCCGGAAAAGCTCACCGAGTCTGAGCGATTTGCCGGTTTTTCTCGCCAAGTCTGAGCTGTTTTACACAGACATGATGCGGTTTTCAGGCTGGCCAAACTTGATGGGCAGTGCATTTGCACCAAGCTAGCTCCTGTAGAAGGGAAGTGCTCCTACATGCTGCATCGACCAGTTTGTGTAGAAAAATTTCTCGAAAATTGAGACTAGACCAAAGCCACAAAAGTCTATAGAATATCCTCTGCACTTGATGCCGCTATAGCTCAGCTGGTAGAGCAACTGACTTGTAATCAGTAGGTCCCGGGTTCGAAGCCTGGTGGCGGCACCACTTGAATTTTCAGCCAGGCATTGCCTGGCTTTTTTCGTGCGAATTTTAGGGCATTCGCGACGTATCGCGTATGGCTCCTATAGACAACCGCTAAAGCCCGTGTCCGTTTGTCGAGAAAACCGCTTGTAATTGTGGAAAAAATTTGATAAGATACGCCCGGTTGGGTGGATTACGTTGACAAGATTTTTATTCAATCGTAATATTTTCCCGCTTACGAGGTAATACGGAAGTTCAACTAGACTTTCTTCGTACGTTAAACCACAAGGTACAGCGTATTAATTACTTCAAGAGTGCTTGAAAACGGCATTTGGGGATATGGCACAGCGGCAACTGCGGCGGACTGTAAATCCGCTCCTTATTGGTTCCTTGGTTCGAGTCCAAGTATCCCCACCACGCCCGTGTAGCTCAGTAGGTAGAGCACTTCGTTGGTAACGAAGAGGTCACCGGTTCAAATCCGGTCGCGGGCTCCATGTTTCAAGCGGCATTTATGCCGGCGTAGCTCAGCTGGTTAGAGCACACGGCTCATACCCGTGACGTCACTGGTTCGAATCCAGTCGCCGGTACCAGACTCTTTACGGCGTACATGTCCTAGACATTTGCGCCGTTGAGTATAAACAGACGTTTTTTCACCACGGTCTAGCCCGAGGGTTAGTTCCAGAAGGAGGATTGGCAATGGCCAAGGAAAAGTTTGACCGCACAAAGCCACACGTAAACATCGGTACCATTGGTCACGTCGACCACGGTAAGACTACCCTTACCGCAGCAATCACCAAGGTTCTCTCTGAGACCGAGGGCTGCAAGGCAGACTATACCGCCTTCGAGAACATCGATAAGGCTCCAGAGGAGCGTCAGCGTGGTATTACCATTTCCGTTGCTCACGTTGAGTACGAGACTTGGGAGCGCCATTACGCTCACGTCGACTGCCCTGGCCACGCAGACTACATCAAGAACATGATTTCTGGTGCAGCTCAGATGGACGGCGCAATCCTCGTTATTGCTGCAACCGATGGTCCTATGGCTCAGACTCGTGAGCACATCCTTCTTGCACGTCAGGTCGGCGTTCCTTACATCGTCGTCTTCCTGAACAAGTGCGACATGGTCGACGATGACGAGCTCATCGACCTCGTCGAGATGGAGACCCGTGACCTTCTCTCCGAGTACGACTTCCCAGGCGATGACCTTCCAATCATCCGTGGTTCCGCTCTCGGCGCTCTTAACGGCGAGGAGAAGTGGGTTGAGTCCATCCGTGAGCTCATGCACACTGTTGACTCCTACATCCCAACACCAGCTCGTGACAACGAGAAGCCATTCCTGATGGCAATCGAGGACGTCATGACTATTTCTGGTCGTGGTACCGTTGCTACCGGCCGTGTTGAGCGTGGTGAGCTCAAGCTCAACGATCCAGTCGAGATCGTTGGTATTAAGCCAACTCAGAACTCTGTTGCTACCGGCATTGAGATGTTCCGTAAGACCATGGACTTCTGCGAGGCTGGCGACAACGTTGGTATTCTTCTTCGTGGTGTTAAGCGCGAGGACATCGAGCGCGGTCAGGTTCTCTGCAAGCCTGGTACCGTTACTCCACACAAGAAGTTCACCGGTGAGGTTTACGTTCTTACTAAGGAAGAGGGCGGCCGTCACACCCCATTCTTCTCTGGTTACCGTCCACAGTTCTACTTCCGTACAACTGACGTAACCGGCGACATCTACGAGCTCACCGATGCAAACGGTGGCAAGGTAGAGATGGCTATGCCTGGCGACCACATCACCGTTGGCTGCGAGCTCATTCACCCAATCGCTCTTGAGCAGGGTCTGAAGTTCGCTATCCGCGAGGGTGGCCACACCGTCGGCGATGGCCGTGTTTCCACCGTCATCGAGTAACTTCTTTTAAAGTTGCTAACTTGCCCGGCGTGCTTTTTGCGCGCCGGGTTTTTTGTCGAGAAAAAATATGTGAACGCCTAGAGTAATTAGAGAAAAGTATTGACATCTCTGGGTAGTGGGTGCTAACCTAAGCAACCGCGTCACATTTCGAGAATACATCTCGTGACCGTGTTCAGGAGGATCAATGCGTACACTCGTTACTCTCGCCTGCACTGAGTGCAAGCGTCGTAATTACACTACGGACAAGAATAAGTCCAACAACCCAGATCGTATGGAGTTGAAGAAGTACTGCCCATGGTGCCACAAGCACACGGTACATCGCGAGACCCGCTAGGCTAGGTGGGTTCGTTCTAGGCCAGTAGCTCCAATGGTAGAGCGGCGGTCTCCAAAACCGTTTGTTGAGGGTTCGAGTCCTTCCTGGCCTGCCAGATAACTTCACCGGCCTTCCCATAAGGGTTGGCCGGTTTGTATGTAGGTATAACATCCAAGGGAGCGTAGGATGGCAAATAAGGAGCGCAATAAGAGGAGCGCACGTAAGGCTCGCGCAGAAGAGCGCGCCCAGCGTGAGGCCCTTCAGGCTGAAGCTACTCCTGAAGCTTCTGCTAAGGCCACTAAGGTCGAGGCAAAGAAGCAGGAGAAGTCCGTTCAGCGTAACGCTAACCCTGGCTTCTTTGGCCGCCTGGGTGCTTATTTTGCAGGCGTTCGTACAGAAATGCACCGCGTTGTGTGGCCTTCAAGCTCTGAGCTTGCTGGTTTCTCTGTAGCCGTAATTGCAACAATCATTTTCTTTGGCTTGGTAACTTGGCTGGTTGATACTGGCATTGTTGCTGGTCTCGTCGCCTTTACTGGACTGAGGGGATAATCAATGGCTAAGCGCTGGTATGTAGTTCACACCTATTCAGGTTATGAGAACAAGGTAAAGACAGACCTTGAGCACCGTATTGAGACCTATGGCCTTGAGCGTGCTGTTGTTGATATTCAGATTCCTACTGAGGAAGTTACTGAGGTCAAGGACGGCGGCAAGCGCGAGACCAAAGAGTCTAAGGTTTTCCCAGGTTACGTTCTTGTTCGCATGGAGCTGGATGACAATACTTGGGCTGTTGTTCGCAACACCCCAGGCGTAACTGGTTTTGTCGGCATTGACGGCAAGCCAGTTCCTCTGCGTCGTGATGAGTTCGATAAGATCATGCGTCGCGGCGGTATGAAGACGGGTAGCCCTGTACCTAAGCGTACAGCAACCAATATTGAGGTCGGTCAGGCAATTCACGTTCTTTCTGGTCCTCTCGCTGACTTCGACGGAACTGTTTCTGAGGTCAACGCAGAGTCCGGCAAGATCAAGGTTATGCTCACCATCTTTGGTCGCGAGACTCCGGTTGAGCTCACCATGGATCAGATTTCCCTGATAGACTAGTAACTAACGGCTTATCTCGCACTTCTCGTCCCTTGTGGATTGCTTCTCGGGAGTGCGCGAGAATAGACTCAAACGTATTCAAACAGGAGGCTTAACATGCCCGCAAAGAAGGTTGTTAACTTTATTAAGCTGCAGATTCCTGCAGGCCAGGCAAACCCAGCTCCTCCAGTAGGACCAGCTCTGGGTGCTGCACAGGTCAACATTATGCAGTTCTGCCAGGCATTCAACGCTGCAACTCAGGACAAGGCTGGCGACATCATCCCAGTCGAGATTTCTGTTTACGAGGATCGTTCCTTTGACTTCGTAACCAAGACTCCTCCAGCAGCTCAGCTCATCAAGAAGGAGCTTCACCTCAAGGGTGGTTCCGGTGTTCCTCAGCGCGATAAGGTTGGCCAGCTCTCCCAGGAGCAGCTCACCAAGATTGCTGAGATTAAGATGCCTGACCTCAACGCAAACGACATTGAGGCTGCAAAGAAGATCGTCGCTGGTACCGCTCGTTCCATGGGTGTAACCATCGCCGAGTAGTGTTTACTCCCGTCAGCCATTTGTGTGGCTGACGGTTGTTTTGTCAGAGCATCCGACGTTAGTGCACGTAGTTGGGTTTCTCGCCAAGAGGGCGTAACTATGGACGGAAGATGCAGGAGTGGGAGGGCAGACGCCCGCTAACCACAGGAGGTACATAATGCCTAAGCACGGAAAGAACTACAAGAATGCAGTTGCCAAGGTAGACGGTGCAAACCTCTACAGCCCAAAAGAGGCAGTAATCCTGTCTAAGGAGCTTGCAACTGCTAAGTTTGACGAGACCATTGAGGTAGCAATTCGCCTTGGTGTCGATACTCGTAAGGCTGACCAGAACGTTCGCGGTTCCATCTCTTTGCCTCACGGCACTGGTAAGTCCGTTCGCGTTGCAGTCTTCGCAGAGGGCGAGAAGGCCCGCGAGGCTGAGGCAGCTGGCGCCGACATCGTCGGTGGCGACGAGCTCATCGCAGAGGTCGAGAAGGGCATGCTTGACTTTGACGCAGCAATCGCAACCCCTCAGATGATGGGTAAGGTTGGTCGTCTTGGTCGCGTTCTTGGTCCTCGTGGCCTTATGCCTAACCCTAAGCTCGGCACCGTTACCATGGATGTTGCAAAGATGGTCAACGAGCTCAAGGCTGGTCGTGTTGAGTATCGTGCAGATCGTTTTGGTATCTGCCACGTTGCAATCGGCAAGGCTTCTTTTGAGGTCCAGCAGCTTGTTGAGAACTATGGCGCACTGATCTCTGAGATCATCCGCGTCAAGCCATCCAGCGCAAAGGGTAAGTACGTCAAGACCGTTGCTATTTCCTCTACCATGGGCCCTGGCATCAAGGTTGATCCAACCAAGGTTCGTAACCTTATGGAGGACTAAGCTTTACGCTTAGAAGTACCTAGCACGTTTAATCCGGTATCTGCTTGCAGGTACCGGATTTTTCTTGAAGCGTGCATGCGGCTGATGTGTGTGGCTGAGTTGTGCGTAGCTGCTTAGCCGCCCTTCTCGTCAAATTTTTGTGAAGAGAAAGAAATTGTGCGCTCAACCTTGACTTGGATAGTTTTTTGCTGCACAATATCCAACGCAAGACAGACGTCTTGTAGTTGCACGTTCGCTGCCAAAGACAGCCGGCGCCTTGAATCCAAGGCTTAATGGGAATTCCCGCCTGCCGAGGTGGTCTTGAGATTAGTACATCCAGACCCCGCTTTGGTTGCCAAAGTGGGGTCTTTTCATGTGAGGGCCGCACCTGTTGGCGCTCGTGCCCGAGACATGATAAAGGAGGTGTACTACATGCCAGCTCAGTCTAAACTTGATTTGCTCGAGAAGGTTTCCGCTTCTCTCGACAATTCCAAGGGCCTGTTTGTTATCGACTATCGTGGTCTCTCCGTAAAGGAGACTCAGGAGCTTCGCCGCGCACTTACCGCAGCAGGCGCTCACATGAAGGTCTATAAGAACAACATCGTCAAGATTGCTCTTAAGAACGCTGGTATGCCAGAGATTGACGAGATGCTCGCCGGTACCTGCGCATACGTTTTCTATGAGAACGATCCTGTCGAGGCCGCTAAGGTCATCAAGGATCAGGCCAAGAAGCTCAAGAAACTTGAGTTCATTGGTGGTATCGCTGATGGTCAGGCACTTACTGCTGACGAGGCAAAGGCTTACGCAGATCTTCCTTCTCGCGAGGAGCTCATTGCAAAGCTTGTCTTCGTTGTTGCAAGCCCACTTACCGGTATTGCACAGGTTTGCGCTGGTCCAGCTCGTGGACTCGCAACCGCTCTTTCTGCAGTCGCAGATCAGAAGAACGCTGCATAAGCAACGTTTTGTTGTACCCGCGCATTGGCGCAAACCGCGTGAGAGTGTAGACGCACTTAAACGCACACATACAAGCCGGGCTTTTGCCCAGATGCAGTACAAAGGCTGCATCGTTTAAAAAGGAGAATTGACATGGCTGTCACTAAAGATGAGATCATTGAGGCCCTTAAAGAGATGCCAGCACTCGAGCTTTCTGAGCTCGTTCACGAGCTTGAGGACGTCTTTGGCGTTTCCGCTGCTGCTCCTGTAGCTGTCGCTGCTGCTCCTGCAGCTGGTGGCGCTGCTGAGGAGGCAGAGGAGAAGACCAACTTTGACGTTGTCCTCGAGGGCTTCGGCGACAACAAGATCGGCGTCATCAAGGTTGTCCGTGCTCTTACCAACCTTGGTCTCAAGGAGGCAAAGGAGGTCGTCGAGGGTGCTCCTAAGGCAGTCCTCGAGGGCGCTAAGAAGGAGGACGCTGAGGCTGCTAAGGCTCAGCTCGAGGAGGCTGGCGCTACCGTCACCCTTAAGTAAGTCCATCCTACATTGCTTACTGGAGAGGTCAGACTTCGGTCTGGCCTCTTTTTTGTTTGCCTGGCGAGAAATCCGTGCGCTCGGGGCGCATGGAGCTGAGATGCGTTCGCTGCAGCCTGAAAAGTGCATCAAGCTGGGACGCATTTGCTGCAGCCTGAAAAGTGCACCAAGTCTGAGTGATTTGCCGGATTTTCTCGCCATGTCTGAGCTATTTGCCTGTTTTTCTCGCCTTGTCTGAGTACTTTTGCTCAGACTTGACGTGCATTTCAGGCTCATAAATCCTGCGTGATTGCTCTAGCTTCCTGCGTGACTTACCCTAGTTTTTCTCGCGCCTGATTTCCTCAAAGAATCTGTAACTTTTGCCTAAAAATGCAAAAGAATCTGTGGATTTGCCTGATTTTGTTAAAGAATCGGTGGCTCAAATACAGATTCTTTGCACTTTTCAGGCGCACGTTGTTAGTCAGGCACACGCAGCAAAAGGTCGGCGCGTGTGGCGAGAAACCCGTGCGCTCGCAGCGCATGAAGTACCGTGTGGAGCACGGCGGCAGGGGAGCACCGCTCACCGAAGGCGATTTCTGCCTCCGTGGACCTTCTCCACAAAATCTTCACAACTAGAAAAGACGAGTTAGTTAAGGATTTACCTGCAACATAACGTTTGTGCAGTTGAAAAACATAAACGCGATAATATAGTCAAAACGTCTTAAAAAATCAAGTGTTTTTCTGTTGACGCGCATTGAAATCTTGACTAAATTACTAGGTTGCGACAATTGCCACCTTCCACCCTTTTGAAGGAGGACAACCTGGTGTCTACCGCTAAAAAGACTTCCCTCACCACGCCTCAGGCGCATACTGGACGCAGGACGTTCAGTAAGATTCCCGCAGCTATGCAGCTGCCAAATCTGATTTCTGTACAGAAGGAATCATTTGAGCGCTTTATGGGAGAGGGCCTTGCAGAGTCCTTCGCTGAGTTCTCGCCAATTGAGAACAGCGCTGGAACCATGCAGGTCACCTTTGGTGACCATCAGTTCGGCGACCCTGCCAATTCAATGGCTGAGTGTCGTGCAAAAGACATTTCATATCAAGCACCTCTTTTTGTTGACGTCCGTTTTGTCAACAAAGAGACTGGTGAGATGAAGGAACAGCTTGTCTTCATGGGTGATTTCCCACTGATGACTGAGCGCGGTACCTTCATCATCAACGGTTCTGAGCGCGTTGTGGTTTCACAGCTCGTTCGTTCACCTGGCGTGTATTTCTCGTCAGAGATGGACAACGGTGTTCTGGTCCACAAGTCTCAGTTCATTCCTGCACGTGGTGCATGGCTTGAGTTTGAGGTTGATAAGCGCGGCCACCTGGTCGTCTCCATTGACCGCAAGCGTCGCCAGAGCGCTACCGTCTTCCTCCGTGCACTTGGCATTGCTGTTACCGATGACGAGATTCTCTCGCTCCTTGGTGATTCCGATGTTGTTCGCAACACACTTGAGCGTGACGTTGCAACCACGCGTGAGGATGCTCTTATCGAGATTTATCGTCGTCAGCGTCCAGGCGAGCCACCAACTGTTGACTCCGCCCGTTCTCTGCTTGACGGCCTCTTCTTCAACGAGCAGCGCTATGACCTTGCTCGCGTTGGTCGTTACAAGATCAACAAGAAGCTTGAGGAAGAGATTCCTGCAGACGTTCGTGT
>CAUUUQ010000033.1:0-10383 GCA_963548345.1 uncultured Atopobium sp.
GCCTCCCATTTCTTGGACACGAGAAATGGGAGGCAGTTCAAAACACACCTAAGTCAGATAATCTGTCAAAAAGACGTATACATTACGCTGAAAATAGCTAAAACGTGCAGATTATCTTCATTTGATGTGTAATATGGCCGCAATTGTGCAGATTATCTGTCATAGGTGTGTTCCTTAGAAGCGGAATTTATCTATAGTTAAATTCTTTATATTTCTCTATTCATTATTCAGCATATTACATGAAGTTTATGCATAGAGATGTATATCAGGTAGTGTGACCGCCTAGCTGCCTGGCTATCTTGATTAAGAACATGTCGATTCTTTAGCAGAACCTACCAAAGCTGCGCTATTTTGTGCGCCAGGCCTAAAAGCCGACGCTAACACGCTGCAGAATCATAATCACTCGCATATGAACTGCCTCCCATTTCTTATGTCCAAGAAATGGGAGGCAGTTCACTTTGACTTAGATGGCAGTTCTCAATTGTTTTGGTAAGAATTTAGATTCTGCAAATAATTTATGATTCAGCGTATGCAAGCATACAATGAGGGTATAGTATGCCTTAGCTAACAAATTGAGGAGTATCTGTATGAGTCCTATTGATATTTTGGTTGTCCTTATCGTCATTGCTCTTGTTGCTCTTTGCGTGCGTTCTCAACTTAAGGGCGCAAAAGAGGGTTCTTGTTCTGGATGCTCTTCATCCAGCAGCTGTGGTACTCATCACGGTGGAGACGGTCACTGTGGTGTTGCTCAGAAAATGATTTCTGACGTCGATAAGGCTTTTGACGCTCAATAGGTCAATTGTCACAATTTCATTAACAATTTTTGCCATTCACCCGGTTTCAGGGAAGTGGAAACATAGCCGTAACAAGAATGTGTCATGGTAGTTACGATTCCAGTTTTCTGACCCGGGAGGGCCACATGAGTACAGATAAGAAAATTGATTATATTCTTCGCACGGTAGAGGAGCGAGACGTCCGCTACCTGCGCCTTTGTTTTACCGATGTACTCGGCGGATTAAAGGCTCTTTCTATTTCTCCTGAGGAGCTAGAAGAGGCTTTTGTTGAGGGCATTGGTTTTGATGGCTCTAACGTTGATGGCTTTGCCTCTCAGGAGCAGTCAGATCTTCTCGCGTTCCCCGATGCAGACACGTTCCAGATTCTTCCCTGGAAGACAGATGACGGTGTAGTAGCTAACGTATTCTGCGACATTCAGACTCCACGTCGCGAGGCCTTTACGGGCGACCCACGTCTTGTACTGAGAAATGCTTTTATCAAGGCAGAAGACCTTGGCTACGTTGCAAATGTTGGTCCTAAGCTTGAGTATTTTTATTTTGTGAGTGGCTCTGAGCCAAAGCCTATTGATCAGGCTGGATACCTTGATTTGAATTCTGCCGATCTGAGTCATAGTCTTCGTTACTCCACGTCTCGTGCGCTTGAGAATCTTTCTATTCCTGTACAGTATTCTTTCCATGCAGCTGGCCCTGCACAAAATGGCGTTGAGCTTCGTTATGCAGAGGCGCTAACCTGCGCAGATAATATTGTTACCGCTCGTCTGGTTATCAGACATATTGCAACGCTTCATGGTGTGTTTGCATCGTTTATGCCAAAGCCTCTTCAGGGCGTTCCTGGCTCAGCCATGCTTTTGAATCAGTCGCTTCTTGACCATGATGGCGAGTCTTTATTCTGGGCTCCAAAGACTGAGTCCGAGGCTCACCTTTCTGAGCTTGCTCAACAGTACATTGCAGGTCTTATTAAGTACGCTCCAGAATACATGCTTATTACTAACCCAACGGTTAACTCTTATAAGCGCTTTGACCGTGATTCTATCCCAGCATATGCAACATGGGGCCGCAAAAACCGCTCTGCTATGGTTCGTATTCCTACGCACAAGCCAGGCAAGCACGTTGCCACCCGTGCTGAGCTGCGTATCCCTGATCCAACCGCTAATCCTTATTTGGCCAACGCCGTTACGCTTATGGCCGGTCTCAAGGGCATTGAAGAAGGTCTCTCGCTTCCTGAAGAGTTTGTGGGCGGAAATCCTGCCGATTATGGCGAGAAGCTCCCAACTAATCTTGGAGAAGCGCTTGAGCGCTTTAAGCAGTCAGAGCTTCTTAAAGATGTTCTTGGCGAGCACATTTTTACCTATCTGTGCGAGCGCAAGGCAGAGGAGTGGCGTGAGTTCTGTCTCACCGTTACTGATTGGGATACTCAGAAGTACTACGCAGGTTGCTAAGCAACTATTCCTCTTGCAGTTATATGTATCTTTGAACCCTGCTCTGAATTATTCAGAGCAGGGCTTTTTGACGAGAAACCCTTCTTACGCTCGAAGAATACTGCTTTCTTTTTCAAATTGTTACCGTTTTATGAACTGAAAAAATTACTTTTACCTGGTCTTTATTGGATAGAATGACTAAATAATAGTCATTTATACAAAGAAGTTGTTCTTCTCGCCATTTTTATGCAATAAAAACGAGAATAGTGGATAAAATTATAAGTAGATTTTTCATATTTGCTTCCTATAATTCATTCCAATGAATTTCAGCTCAGATTTATTCAGGAAGAGGCAGATATGAAATCTTCATTTGTAACTACAGTTAAGAAAGCCGCCCTAAAGGGCGTCGCAGTTGTTTCTATGGCATGTGCACTTATGGGCCTTATGGCTTGTTCGCCTTCTAAGCAAGAAAATGCTCAGTCAAGCGCCACATCACAGTCAGAGTCTGGCTATACGCTGGTAACTAAGGGTCATCTGACTGTTGTTGCAGAGCTTGGTTTCCAACCATTTGAGTACTTTGAGGGCAACTCAACTACTCCTGTTGGTTTTGACGTTGATCTTATTACCGAGATTGCAAAGAGGCTTAACCTCGAGGTTACATATTTGCCAAACCAGAAGTTTGACACCCTTGTTCCAACTATTAAGCAGGGCGGCAAAGCAGACGTTGCTATCGCAGGTATTACTATCACTGACGAGCGCTCTCAGGAGGTAGACTTCACTACTTCTTACCTCGACTCCAATCAGTCCCTAGTTGTTAAGTCTGGCAGCACCGAGACCGAGCAGTCGCTCAATGATGCTTCCAAGAAGGTTGTTGTTCAGACAGGTACTTCCGGCGAGGATTGGGCAAAGGAGAATCTTCCAAAGGCAACTATCGTTTCTGTCGACGATGTTGCTGCAGCAATGGCAGGAGTCCAGACTGGTTTGTACGATGCTATGGTCATTGACTTGCCTGTTGCTTCCAATCTGATTAGCACTTCATATTCTGATCTGACTATTGCAAAAGAAATTCCAACAGGTGAGCAGTACGGCATTGTAGTTTCCAAGGACAATCCTGCGCTGACCGAGGCAATCAACAAGGTTCTTGCAGACATGGAGAAGGACGGCACTATGACTGCTCTCAAGACCAAATGGTTTGGCTCTAACATCTAGTTTTACCAGCTCAGCAAAAGTGCTTGAAGTCAGATTTGGCTTCAAGCACTCACTGTTTTCATCAGGATTTATTGCAACTAAGCTCTAAAGGAGTATCACGTGATTGCACTTTTGCACAAAACTATGTCAGGACAGCAACTGTCCTTGTGCATGTCATCTGCGAGTTTTGACGACAAACCTACGACCCAGGATACGGCTGAGTCAAAGGGTTTGCATACACGTGTGCACTCCACGCTGCTTGTAGTTCTTCTCGCCACGCTTCTTTTGAGTGGGCTGTTCTTTATGTCTCTGAGCGCGTTTTCTGTTCAGAGTGCTTTTGCTCTCACCACAAATAAGGCAACAGCTAAGTCAAATCAGACAGAAGGCAATGGCGTTATCGGTGGCAAAGAGACCCGTTTGACCTGGGAGGGAGCAGTTGAGGACGAGCAGGTCTCTCAGTTGACCTTGCAGCTTCCTGAAGGCTCTGATTTGCAGAGCGCAACTACTAAGGTGACCGTTCTTTCAGGTCTTACGCGCGAGAAGATCGAGGCAACTGCAAGCGTCCAGGGAACGCAGGTTGTGATCTCTTTTGCAACACCCGTGGACGCTCAAAAGCTGATTCGTGTAGAGATTTCCGGCATGAAGTTTCCTGCTGACGGCGGTTCGTACACTGTTGAGGGAACATATACCACTGAGCAGGGAACTCAAAAGCTCGCTTCTTCTCCCGAAATCACCATTATTCCTAATACGCCAGTTCAGGCTCTGGTGAATTGGCTTGATGCTCAGCCTTGGGTGGAAGCGTGGAACTCCAATCACTTTTTGGGCATGTTCTTAAAGCCTCAACTGATTGTTTCTTCAGTGGTAATGCTCTTTCCTGGATGGCTGGTTTGCCTTGCAATTGTAATTTGCGCTTATCCTGTGGCTATTGTGCTGGGAATGGGCTTTGCCCTGCTGAAGATCTCCAAAAACCCGCTCCTGCGCGCGCTTGCAGTGGTATACATCAATTTGTTGCGCGGAACCCCATTTTTCCTGCAGATTTATATTCTGTTCTTTGGTCTTCCTATGCTGAATATCAATTTAGACACCAATCTGCTTGGTTTTATTGTGGTTGCCATTAATTCTTCTGCGTATCTTTCAGAAATCTTCCGTGCGGGCATTCAGTCGATTCCACAGGGTCAGTATGAGGCGGCAAGCTCTCTTGGCATGAATCGCTTCCAGACCATGACGTTTATCATCATTCCTCAAACTATCCGTCGAGTAATCCCACCTCTTACCAGCGACTTTATTACTTCCTACAAAGATACCTCGCTGCTTTCTTCTGTAGGTGTTATGGAGCTGATGATGTTTGCTAAAAACCTCACTACCTCAACGGGAAACATGACGCCCTACATGACAGCAGCTCTGTTCTATTTGGCAATTACGCTGCCACTTATTAAGGTGGTTGGCATTATCGAGAAACGCATGGAGCAGTCAGAAACTGGTAAAACAGCAAGTTCTGCAGATAGTAAGACTCAAGCTCTTTCCAAGGAGGAAAACTAATGTCTTTCTTTTCTTTCAAAAAGAAGTCGAACACAGAACAACCTGCCTTGGATGCTGGAGTTGCTGCACAAGAGGCATTTGAGCGCGATAAGCCGCTTACTAACCATGCTTTCGAGTCAGGTGAACATCCAATTGTTCGCATTGAGCACCTCAATAAGTCGTTTGGATCAACGCATGTCTTAAATGACGTTAACCTGACTGTTTGGCCAGGTGAAGTAGTGGTTGTACTTGGTCCTTCTGGCTCTGGTAAGTCCACCATGCTTCGTTGTATCAATCTACTGGAGACTCCTTCTGCAGGTCATATTCTTATTGAAGATCAAGAGATTACAGGCACAAACGAGGCAGAGGTAAATGCGCTTCGTAGAGATGTGGGAATGGTTTTCCAGCAGTTCAATCTGTTTGGTCATTTAACGGTTAAAGAGAACGTAATGATTGGCCAGATTAAGGTTCTAGGAAAGTCAAAAGAGGAGGCAGAGGCAGAGGCGCTAAAGCAGCTGGAGGCTGTTGGCCTTGCCGATAGAGCAGACTTCAAGCCTGGTGCGCTTTCCGGTGGACAGCAGCAGCGTGTAGCAATCGCTCGCGCCGTTGCTATGCATCCAAATGTACTTCTGTTTGATGAGCCTACTTCCGCGCTTGACCCCGAGCTTGTTCGTGGTGTTTTGGATGTTATGCGTGATCTGGCAAAGAACTCTGGTATGACCATGATTGTGGTAACGCACGAGATGGGTTTTGCAAAAGACGTGGCAGATCGCGTGGTCTTTATGGAAGGAGGAGTGGTAGTTGAGCAAGGCACTCCTGATGTCATTTTCAACAATCCACAAAACCCTCGAACAGCTGAGTTCATTGGCGCTATTGCGTAAAACCCATACTTTTTAGAATTAATACGCAAACGTAAAAAATATTTTAGGGCGAGAAAATCTTCTCGCCCTAATTGCAGATAATAAGGTATATCTGCTCTTTATTCGCAGCTTGTGGTATGCTTTATAAGATTAAGCTTATTCTAGGGGGAATCGATGCATCACAAGAATATTCTTCTTGTATCTGCAACGACACGCTTACATGAACGTATGCGTGAACTTTCGCATGTCATTGATGTGTCTATTGCTCTTGCAAATGCAGCCTCATTTTCTCAGGCTGCGGCTTCTGGTCACACGTTTGACCTTATCATTCTTGATCAAAAAGAACTTTCCCAGGATGTTATCAGCACGGTTGAGAATTATTCTGCGCAAAATGGAGGAATTGCTCGTCTGTTTGTTGCTGACCTTGATAATCTTTCTAAGTTTGTTCTGCCTGTTCAGGGCAAGAGCGATTTTATTTTGTCTACTGCAACTATCCAGGAGTTTAGCCTTAGGTGCTCGCTGCTTTTGTGGCCAGGTACCGAGAGCACTTCTAGAGATTTGGTTATTGTTGACAACATAAAGATTAACCTGGCAACGTATCAGGTTTATATTGATGAATCTCCTGTTGATCTTACGTATATGGAGTATCTGCTGCTGTCATTCTTGGCAACCCATCCGTCTCGTGCATACTCACGTGAGGCTCTTTTGCAGCGCGTTTGGGGCTTTGAATACTGCGGCGGTACCAGAACAGTTGACGTTCACGTAAGGCGTGTTCGCTCAAAGATTGGTCCTCAAGCAGCCGCTCATCTTGAGACGGTTCGTGGTGTAGGCTATCTATTTAGAGCATAATCGCAGGTATAAACTGCATTTAATGGGATCTGCAAACTTCTTTCTTACAAGCAGGATTTCCGCGCGTCTTTCTCATAATGAGAAACGAATTTTTGTCCGGTATAACGGGTAGAATACACATATTGAAAAATTGATGTTTAGCGCAGAATTATTTGCGTTAGTTGTTTGCATCAAAGTGATGTTAAGGAGGATGTCTATGGAGAACCAAGCACATGGTTTAACCACAGATTCCGCTATTTATAAGCGTTTCTCGCCAGTTAGGCAGGCTAGATTTATGTCTATGTTCAAAAGCTCAAGTGTAAAAAGAACAGCTTGTGCAATTGCTTTTGCCGTTGCTTGTGTTCCTACCATTGCTTTGGGAGAGGGAATTTCTAAGCTTCCTGCAGTATCTGGTCAGGCAACTATTTCTCAAGCAGCGACGTCTCGTCCTGCTGCAGAACCAACTGATACTAAGACGGCAGAAACGGTAGCTTCTAAGGTTTTGCCTTCGGTTGTGTCCGTTAAGGCTACCAGTGATTCATCAGGCTCAACCGGTTCTGGCGTTGTATTGAACACAAATGGAGACATTCTTACCAATTACCACGTCATCGAGGGCATGGATACGTTCTCTATCTCCGTTAATGATAAAGAGTATGAGTGTACTGTTGTTGGTACAGATCCAACCTCTGACCTGGCTGTTCTTCATGCAGATCTTAAAGGAGATAGCCTTACTCCAATTGAGATTGGTAATTCCGATAACTTAGCTCCTGGTAGTTGGGTTATGAGTGTTGGTAGTCCATTTGGTCTTGATCACTCTGTTTCTGCAGGTATCGTGTCTGCCCTTTCTCGTGGAGATATGCTTGAGACAGAGGGTGGAGAAACCACTATTTATGCAAACCTCATCCAGGTTGATGCAGCTATTAACCCAGGTAATTCTGGCGGCGCTCTGGTTGACTCTAATGGTCAGCTTGTGGGTATTTGTACGTTGTTCTCGTCAGATACCAAGTCATTTGCGGGTATTGGCTTTGCAATTCCTTCTAACTATGCCATTGATATTGCAAATCAGATTCTTTCTGGCCAGCAAGTTAAGCATGCCTATATTGGTCTTTCTATGCAGACCGTTACTCCTCGAGTTGCAAAGCGCAATGATCTCTCGGTAGATTACGGTGCGTATGTAGCAGGCCTTCTTGATGATAGTCCTGCAGAGGGTGCTGGTATTAAAAAGGGTGATGTTATTGTCTCTATTGGTGGAGAGCGCGTAGTTTCTGCTGATGCAGCTATTATTGCCGTTCGCTCTCACAAGATTGGAGAGACCGTTCCTGTAGAAATCATGCGTGGAGAAGACCGCCTTACTATCAACGTCACGCTTGGTTCTGATGAGACGCTTTCTACTAAGAAAGAGAAAGAAAAGAACAGCAAGAACGAAACAAACAACGATACTGATGATAAGCAGGATCGTACTGAAGATGATGGTGATTCCTATAGGTATTACCGCCAGCAAAACTATTGGGAAGAGTTCTGGGATTACTTCACTAATCCTTATGGAGATAAAGACGTTGATTCCGATAATCCATTTGTGAATTTTGTAGAGAGCATTACCAATAGCATTGCAGAAGCAATCTACGGAATTTTTGGTTAACACTCAGATTGCGTTTGCTGTGTTTGCGTTTGTTTGTTCTGCTATGAGTTAGGGGAGTCTTGTGGATTTGCTTGTGCTGTTAGTTTTGGCTGTAGTTGTCATTGTGCTTATCGTGAGCCTTGTCACACTTTCCTCTAAGCTTTCGCAAGTAAAGACGCTGCAAGAGCAAAGTCAAACTTCATCTGCAGAGCTTATAAGAAGCTCCCAAGAGTTGGATCGTCGTGTTACGGATAACATGGCAAAAATGCAAGAGCTTATGGATACAAAGCTTGAGAAGGTAAGAGAGGTAGTTGATCAAAAGCTCACCTCAACACTACAAAATCAGACGAAGCAGACTGATCAGCGTATTGCTCAGCTTGATGCTCGCTTTGATGCTTTTCAGCGTCGCGTGGATGACAACATGAAAGCAACTTCCCAGGCTTCAACTGAGCAGCTTGGTAAGGTTAGAGAGACTGTTGACAAACAGCTCAGCGACATGCGTAAAGAGAATGAAGCAAAGCTTGAGCTTATGCGTCAGACCGTTGACGAGAAACTCCAGAAAACGCTTGATGAGCGTATGACCCAATCGTTCCAGCGCGTATCTACGCAACTTGAGCAAGTTCATCAAGGCTTGGGAGAAATGCGTGGTCTTGCGGAAGGTGTTGGAGACTTAAAGAAGGTTCTTTCTGGCGTTAAGACTCGCGGAATTGTTGGAGAAATTCAGCTTGGCGCAATTCTAAGAGACATTCTTTCTCCAGAGCAATATGAAGAGAATGTAGCTACTGTTTCTGGCTCTTCTGAGCGTGTTGAGTTTGCAGTTAAGTTGCCTGGAGAGTCAGGGGAGACTGTTTGGCTTCCTATTGACTCAAAGTTTCCAGGGGATACGTACGAGCATTTAGTGGATGCAATCAATGCAGGAAATGAGGAGGCGATTGCTGCTGCTAAAAAGGGTCTAGAGACTCGAATTAAGGCAGAGGCAAAAGATATCTCTACAAAGTATATTGCCCCACCAGAGACAACTAACTTTGCTATTTTGTTCCTTCCTTTTGAGGGACTTTATGCAGAGGTAGTCAGTCAGACGGGTTTGCTTGAGCAGCTACAGAGAGAGTATCGCGTTAACGTGTGTGGACCTTCCACTATGGCAGCACTTCTTAACAGTCTTCAAATGGGATTTCAATCTGTTGCTATTCAGAAGCATGCCGACGAAATTCAAAAGGTACTCTCTGCGGTTAAGACAGAGTTTGAGACGTATCAGGCTCAGCTTGAGAAAGCTCAAAAACAAATTAGAACTGCAGAAACCACCATTGATAAGATTCTTACCACTAGAACAAAGGCTATGAACCGCAAGCTCAGAGGTGTTACTGCATTAGAGAGCCTTGAAGATGCACAGAGTACTTTAGGTCTTGTTGAGGGAAGTGTAGAAGATCAAGAGGACGATGAGTAGCACGTATTTTTGAGTGCTGAGTTTCTCTTTTATAGGTAGATAAAAACAGCGGCTTCGGTCGCTGTTTTTTTTGTTGCATAAAAATACCGTATGGGGGTATACTACTAACAGGAAACAATACCCCCTTAGGGTATGTAAAGGAGGACAGATGGCTCAGAAAGACAGCCAACCACAGGAAACTTGTTGTCATTGTGATCACAAGGCTACTCCTCGCTCAAATGAGCTTAAAAGTGGAGTTTCTCGCCGTATTAACCGTGCAATCGGCCAGTTAAATGGCATTAAAACAATGATCGATGAGGATCGTTATTGCGGAGACGTCCTTATTCAGCTTGCGGCAGTTGAGTCTGCGGTTAAGGCCGTCTCAAGAGAGGTAATGCAGGATCACCTGGAGTCTTGCGTAGTTGACCGCATCCAGTCGGGTGATACAGAAGTTATTGATGAGGTCATGGACCTCTTTAAGCGTTTTATGTAAGGTGGCGTTATGGATCAGAAAGTTTTTGATGTACAAGGAATGACATGTGCAAGTTGTTCTGCGCACGTAGAGAAGGCGGCAAACTCTGTTTCTGGTGTCTCTGAGGCTCGCGTTAACCTGCTTAAGAATTCTATGGAAGTTGATTACGACGGTAATCCAGATACCCTCAAGCAGATTTCTGACGCAGTAAGCAAAGCAGGCTATGAGGCAACACCTCGTAGCGACAAAAAAGATTCTGCTGCA
>CAUUUQ010000034.1:0-10238 GCA_963548345.1 uncultured Atopobium sp.
CGTAAAGACTATTGTTCTTCCAGAGGGCGAGGACCAGCGTACCATCGATGCAGCTAAAAAGATTGTTGCAGAAGGTATTGCAAAGGTCATTATTCTTGGCGATCCTGAGCAGATTACTGTTCCAGGCGCAACTGTGGTAGATCCTGCTACTGACGAGCGCCATGAGGCATATGCTCAGAAGTTTGCTGAGCTTCGTGCTCGTAAGGGCGTCACCATTGAGGAAGCTCGCAAGCAGATGAACGACGCTACCTACTTTGCAACCATGATGGTTAAAATGGGCGACGCTGATGGCCTGGTTTCTGGTGCTTGCCACTCTACTGCAAACACCCTAAGACCTGCACTGCAGATCATCAAGACAGCTCCTGGTACCAAGCTTGTTTCTGCATTCTTTATTATGAGCACTGACACTAACTTTGGCGAGGAGGGCACTCTCCTCTTTGCTGACTGCGGCCTCAACATTGATCCATCTGCAGAGGAGCTCTCCGAGATTGCCCTTGCTTCCGCTGATTCTTGGCGCGCATTTATGAGCGACGAGCCTCGTATTGCTATGCTCTCCTACTCCACTATGGGCTCTGCTGGCGGCGCAACTGCCGAGAAGGTCCAGGAGGCCACAAAGCTTGCTCACGAGAAGAACGCTGAGCTTGCACTCGACGGCGATCTTCAGCTTGACGCAGCTCTTGTTCCTGAGGTTGGTAAGCTCAAGGCTCCATTCTCTAAGGTTGCTGGAAACGCAAACATTCTTGTCTTCCCTAACCTTGAGGCTGGCAACATTGGCTATAAGCTTGTTCAGCGCTTCAGTGGTGCTGAGGCATACGGTCCAATCCTTCAGGGTATTGCTCGTCCTGTAAACGATCTTTCCCGTGGTTGCTCCGCTGACGACATTGTTGGTGTTGTTGCAATCACCGCTGTTCAGGCTCAGATGGCAGATAACAACTAGTCTTTCTGCACTTCTAACTTGGTATACTAAGCCAGTCTCAAAAGAGGCTGGCTTATTCTTTAGCTGGAGGCATTTATGTCTGAAATTATTTCTATTTCTAGCAACTCTCTTACCGCTTCAATTGACACCATGGGCGCACAGCTCATGAGCTTACGCAAAGGTGAGTCAGAATACCTCTGGCAGGGAGATTCCAACTGGTGGCCAAGACGAGCTCCTATCCTCTTCCCCATTGTTGGCGTCTTAAAAGACGGTAAGGCAGAATCTGTGGAAGGTACGGTTACCCTTGCTCGTCACGGACTTGCTCGCCTCAACCAGTTTGAGGTTGTCGAGCAGAGTCCCTCTTCTGTAAAGCTCCAGCTAAAAAGTACCGAAGAGACTCGCAAGGCCTACCCCTATGACTTTGAACTTAAGCTGATCTTCTCGGTAGATGGCGATACGTTGACGCAAACGTATGAGGTCACTAATCCTGCAAACGTTGTACTGCCGTTTACCCTTGGCGCTCACCCGGCATTCAACATTCCGATCCCTGGTGTTGAGGCAGCCTCTTTAGACCAGTATCACCTCTTATTTACGCGCTCCTGGACCAGCTATGGCCCCTCTATTACTGATGAGGGTCTTTGTGATTACACAACTCCACAGAGGCTTATCGTGGACTCTGATACGCTTCCCCTGTCTTGGGAGCTTATTGATCGCGAGAAGACCATCACACTTGAAGATGTCCCTGATAGACGCATTACACTTGCGGCTAGCACAGAAGCTCCTTCTGAGGCCCATGGTATTCAAATGGATTTTGAAGGCTTTGATTATCTGGGCATTTGGAGTGCTGCTCCTGGTTGTCCATTTGTTGCTCTTGAGCCATGGTGTGGCATTGCAGATACCGTTGATTGTGACGGTATCTTTGAACACAAACCGGGCATCATAAGCCTTGAGCCTGGCCAAAGTATTGCTAAAACTATGAATATCAGGGTCTTCTGATGTTTATTAGAAGAGCAAATAGTAAAGACCTTGGGGCTGTTGCAGATTTATATGACATCGGCCGCCAGACCATGGCTCAGCATCATAATACTTTTCAGTGGACCAAGAATTACCCACTTTTAGAAGATGCTGTTGCTGATTATGAAAACCGCGGCCTTTTTGTAGTCTGTGAAGAAAATAAACCAGAAGAAATTCTTGGTTGTTTCTCACTCTTACCTGGCCCTGACGAAGCATATACAAATATTACCGAAGGCGCTTGGATAAACGACCTCGATTATTTTGTCATTCATCGAGTAGCTGTTAAATATACAGGAAGCGGAATTGCAAGCTTTATGTTCAACTGGATTTGCGAGAACTATTCAAACGTTCGAGTAGATACTCATGAAGCAAATGTCGCTATGACTACAACACTCACACATGCTGGTTTTGTGTATTGCGGCAAGGTAGTTGGACACGATAAAACACCTCGTGACGCATTTCATTTTGTAGCCTAATAGA
Source organism: uncultured Atopobium sp. (assembly GCA_963548345.1). GTDB lineage: Bacteria > Actinomycetota > Coriobacteriia > Coriobacteriales > Atopobiaceae > Lancefieldella. Next base: position 2,411 of record CAUUUQ010000034.1, read on the forward strand.
CAGCGAGAAACGCTTTGAACAAAAAGAGAGCCTCCACATGAACTGCCTCCCATTTCTTAGACACGAGAAATGGGAGGCGATTCAAAACACACCTAAGTCAGATAATCTGTCAAAAAGACGTATACATTACGCTGAAAATACCTCAAACGTGCAGATTATCTGACTTAGAGGTGTAATATGCCCGCATCTGAGCAGAATATCTGACTTAGGTGTGTTCCTTAGGTGCGGAATTTACCTATAGTTAAATCTTTTATATCACGCTATTCATTTTCTAGCATACTAGGTTAAGTTTATGCATAGAAATGTATATCAAGCGGTGCAACCGCCTAGCTTCCTGACTATCTTGATTAGAAACATATCGATTCTTCGGCAGAACCTACCAAAACTGCGCTATTTTGTGCGCCAGGTCTAAAAGCCGACGCTAACACGCTGCAAAATCATAATCACCCGCATATGAACTGCCTCCCATTTCTTTTGTCCAAGAAATGGGAGGCAGTTCAGAATTAATCTCACAGGCTCTTTTACGTTTAACTTACGTTGTTGTAGCGTGCGTTACTGAACGCGTTTCTTACCAAGAACACCAGCTGCAATAAGAACAGAAGATGCAGCTGCTACAGACGCTGCAGCAAAGGAAGCATCACCAGTTGAAGGAAGCTTAGGCTCCTTCTTCTTTGGCTGCTTTGGCTTCTTAGGAGTCTCTGAAGGTGGAGTGGTTGGAGTTGGAGGAATGTGAGTATTAGTAATAGTAAAGCCACTGGTAACATCACCTGTTACCTCAGCGGTATAACCCTCAACCTCATCCTCAACAACGGTGTACGTGATGGCTGTGGTAGTGCCAGCCTGATTCTTATCGAGGTTGCTAAATGTTGCAGTCCAGCCATTTGCGTCAGAGAGAACCTCACTCTTACCAGTATCTACGCCGTCTGCATAAAGGTGTACGGTAACTGAAGTAGGACGAGTACCGTCAGCGTTATTTTGATCTTCCCAAACCTTGGATACAGAAACGCTTACCTGCTGCTCGCCAGTTGCAGTACCGGCACCGCGAGGATTAATCCACCAACCTTCACGAGTGAAGTTATCGGTGTTGCCATCAAAATCAAGAGTTGCTCTATTGTCTACCTGGGTAACGTTGGCTGGAACAATGGTCTTGTACTCAAGCCAGCAATCCTGGATAAGTGGTTGGAAACCAGCAAAGTTAACCTGATTATTGAGTCGAGCAAAATCAAGAGTGTAACCATTAGGAGTAAAGGTAATTGCAGGAAGGATCTGATCTGCAGAGAGAGTCTGAACAGCACCGTTAACAAGGTGGAGAACAAAAGAGTGCTTAAGATATGGACCAGCAAGCTCATCTGAAGGATTAACGCCAGTACCAGTAAGCTTTGATGCATCAACGGTATAAGGATTTACAATCTGATCCTTAACAGTGGCATTAAGCAGACCAACCTGGGTAATATCAGATGGAGTTAGGTTAACAACCCAGCTGGTAACGTAATAATCATTTCCAGTTGTAATAGTTGCACCAGAAGGAAGCGTATAGGTTGTCTCTGCAGTTGCGCCAGTTCTGTTGTACTTAGTAATTGCAGTATCCATTGCAGCAATAGAACCGCCATACGTCATGTTAAGGCTGGTGTTACCAATATTAAGCGTAGTGCTGCCATTGCCTCTCTGTGCAATTGCGCTTGACCAATTGAGCGAGAAAGACATCTGGCCATGAACGTTAAGAAGACCCGCAATATTGTTATTGAAGGTAACAGTCATGGTATTAGGGTTACTGGTAGGAGTTGCCGTACCAACAGAAATACTATTTCCGTTTGCATCTACACCCATAACCTCAAAAGGAGCTGGAGTATTATTCTCTAGCTCTGGAGGAAGCATAATAGTAAAGGTATCACCTGGTTGTGCAGGGGCACCATTGTTGAGCGCATAATCAAAATTTACACGCACGTTACTACCAACTAATGTTGTATAGCTAGCATTTGAAATAGTTGGTGTGTACTCAACAGCTTGTGCCTTTGTGTTGAATACAGTGAGCGCAGCAAATACAGTGAGCACAAACATAACCGCAAAGCTCAAAGACCTGCTAACTAAACCCTTAGACTGCATGATGCTCCTCACAGCTAGTTCAAAGATTTATTTATCTGCACACAAATATCTGTACAAAACAATAAAATTTCTTTGAAACTCTAACTTCTTACTTAAAAATATAAAGTTCTAAAGTACTCATGTCAAAGAACTATCTATATCTCCATAAAAAAACTCCCACACGAAGTGCGGGAGTTAATATTTTTTTGGATTGTAAGGAAAGCCTACTTACCCAGAAGCTCCTGAACGTCAAGAGCAATCATGTATTCCTCGTTGGTAGGTACAACCAGGACGCGTACCTTTGAATCTGGAGCAGAGATGTCACGGATTTCACCGGAGCGAACCTTGTTCTTCTCCTCATCAATCTTGACACCCATCCACTCAAGCTCTTTGACAACGCCAAGACGCATCTCATCGGAGTTCTCACCAATGCCAGCAGAGAATGCCATGGTATCAAAGCCATGCATAGCCTGAGCCATCTCCATGATGAGCTGAGACGTACGATAATAGAACATATCAAGTGCAAGCAGGCAGTCCTTATCGCCAGCGTGAGCGCCATCCTCAATATCACGAGAATCGGAATGACCAGACAGAGCGAGAAGGCCAGACTGCTTGTTCATCATAGTGTCAATCTCATCGATGGAGTAACCACCAACGCGAGAGAGATAGAAGACAGTAGCTGGGTCAATAGTGCCGCAACGAGTGCCCATGATAAGGCCATCAAGTGGAGTAAGACCCATGGTGGTCTCAAGATCGCGACCATCCTCAATAGCGGAAAGAGAAGCACCAGAACCAAGGTGGCAGCTAACCAGCTTGTGAGTCTGACCGTTGGTAAACTCATTGGTTGCGCGCCAAATGTAGCGGTGAGAAGTACCGTGAGCACCGTACTTACGGACGTGGTATTTATCAACAACATCGCGAGGAAGAGCATAGCGATGTGCCTTCTCTGGCATATTAAAGTGGAAAGAAGTATCGCAAACGATTACATTGCCGACCTCTGGGAAGAGTTCGCGGCAAATCTCAATAACATCAGCCTCAGCATAGTTATGAAGAGGAGCAAGTGGAGCAACCTCACGGACCTGAGCCAAGACCTTATCGTCTACAACAGCAGACTCTGGGAAGTACCAACCACCCTGAACAACACGGTGACCAATGCCATCGATTGGCTTATCAAGAGTCTTAAGGATGTCAAAGACATGCTTAATAGCAGTCTTGTGGTCAGGAAGAGCAACCTCAAGCTTCTGCTTCTCTCCACCAAGCTCCTCGTGACCAACAAAAGAACCTTCGATACCGATACGCTCGCAGTTTCCTTTTGCGTAAACCTCGCGGGTGTCAACGTCAAGAAGCTGATACTTAAGAGATGAGCTACCTGCGTTGATAACCAGTACGTTCATGTGACTCCTCTTTCCGTGAAGCAGTGCAGACTATTGAGTCTTTCTCTCCTACTTCAAATAAACATAACCGCATGACATCATAAACCCCAAGATACCCTGGAGTTAAATAGACAAGCAAAAAACTTGAATATTTTTATTTACAGCCCATTGAATCATCCAACTGCTTGCCACCTAAAACGTGGAAGTGGACGTGGTTGATTGACTGTCCGCCGTGTTCTCCGGTGTTGGTAATAACACGGAATCCAGTCTCTTTAATCCCAGTCTTTTCTGTTACAGCAGCTATAGCCTTAGTAACACTCTCAAGGGTTGCAGCAGGAATGCCATCAATGATGTTGTCGTAGTGGTTCTTTGGTACAACAAGAACATGCACAGGCGTAAGAGGATTTAGGTCATTAAAAGCTACAACATTTTCATCCTCATAGAGAAACTCTGTAGGGATTTCTTTGTTAGCAAGCTTACAAAAAATGCAATCAGACATAGCCTCTCCTTTACTCGTCTAAATATGCAGTAGAAGGCGCTGCGGTTGTATCAGTAATTGCAGCTCCTGCCTGAGACTCGTCAAGCAAAACCTTTACCTTTTGCTCAGCGGTATCAAGCCTTCCGCGCAAGTCTTTTACAAGCTCTACGCCACGAGCATACAGAGCTAAGGATTCTTCAAGCTCCAAATCTGTGCCTTCAAGCTTGCGAACAATCTGCTCTAGTTCAATAGAAGCGTCTTTAAAAGTCAGCTCTTCAGTCTTCTTAGTATCCATGTTGTTCCCCTTATCTATGAAAGCTCAATATCAGAAACAGTTGCCTTAATTGTTCCATCTGTCATTTTGACAAGCAATGAATCTCCAACCGAGGCGTCTTTGGCCGTTTTAATGACAGACCCCTTTTCATCTTGGACATATGCATATCCCCTCGTAAGAACCTTTAGAGGAGAAAGCGCGTCTAATTTTCCTGCAAGCGAAGACAGCAAAGCCTCATGTGGATGGAGCATGGCAGAACTAGCTCTGGTTAGCCTTTGTGACTCAACAGAAAGCGTCTCTTTCTTTCTTGCAAGAAGCGCTGGCAGAGCGTCCATAAGCCTTTGCTCAGTCTGATTAAGGTCTTCTGTTCTTGTAGAAATAATATAAGCAGGGTCTTTCAAACAAGGACGGTCAGACAGCTTTTCTAACTGGAATTTTTTACTTGCTAGAGCATTTTTCATTGCCAAGTTAGAGCGTTGCTCAACAGATGTAAGTCCCGTTTTATAGAACTGCAAAATCTTTTTTGTAGCATTTCCAAGGCGAGAAATTCTGTTATTAAACGTAGTTTGTAACTCACTAATAGCAGGAGCCACGGACTCTGCAGCAGCAGTTGGCGTTGAAGTTCTTCTATCTGAAACCATATCTGCAATGGTGGTATCTGGCTCATGACCAATACCTGTAATGACAGGAACAGGACACGCTGCAATAGCGCGAGCCACTCCCTCATCATTGAAACACATAAGATCTTCGAATGAGCCACCTCCACGCACTAGCAAGATTGCATCTGGCCGTGTAGTTGCAGCAACCTGGAGAGCTCTCATAATAGTTGCAGGTGCATGAGTACCCTGAACAGCACAGCCAGATACCTCAAGCTCTACAAGAGGGTTTCTGCGCGCAAGCGTACGCTTAACATCATCAATGACGCTACCAGAAAGTGAAGTAACTACACCAATGCGTGTGCAAAACTCTGGAATGTAGCGCTTTCTGGAAATGTCTGTAAGACCTTCTTTTTCTAGCTTTTTAGCAAGCTGTGCCACCTTTTGGCGAAGGTCTCCTTCTCCGGCGATCTGAATAGTACGCGCATGAAAAGAAAGCTTACCGCTTGAAGCATAAATATCAAACTTTCCTGTCATCTGGATTTTCATGCCGTCTTGCAACGTAATACCACTAGCAGCATAAATCTTTGACCAGACAATAACTGCCATAGAACTAACAGGGTCTTTTACGTCAAAGTAACAATGCCCAGACTTATAGTTTGGACCCCTAAATCCAGAGACCTCTCCAACCACCGTCATAGATGGCATCGAGGCAACTTCATTTTTTGCAAAGAGCACCGCATCAGATACTGAAAGAACAGAATCTTCTTTCTCTTGAATCTGATTCATTACTAATTCCTGCTTCTGGAAGAACCAAGCAGATATAGAAGCTGGAGTGCAGAAACCATTGCAGCGGCTACGTAAGTAAGAGCAGCGGCAATCAGTACCTTTTTTGCGCCATTGTAGTCAAAACCTGCAGGAGCATTTGCCTTCAAAAAGGCTAATCCACGCCTTGAAGCATCAATCTCTACAGGAAGCGTAACTATATGGAATAAGAAGGTAAATGCATACAGCCAAATTGCTAGCACGGTCATGCCTGAAACATTTAGCAAGACGCCAGCAATAAAGACATAGATCCATGCTGCGGATGCTAAATTAACAACAGGAACAAGAGCGGAACGAACGCGAGATGGCATGTACATCTTAGCGGTCTGAACAGCATGACCTGCTTCATGACAAGAAACAGCAACTGAAGCTACGCTACCCTCAGAGAAGTTTGCATCAGAGAGGTGCAGGCAATTGTCACGTGGATCAAAGTTATCGGTGAGCTCACCAGAAATTCTCTTGATGCCAACATTGGCCGCTCCGTTAGTGTCCATCATGGTACGAGCAACAGAAGCGCCAGTTGCATTAAACCCTGAAGGAACTAGAGAATACTTTTTAAATTCATGTTTGATGTACCACTGAGTACCCAATCCGAGCACCAACGAGGCAACTACTAGAACAATGTATGGGATAAACGCACCTGAGTAATACATATTTTTCTCCTATCTATGTATAGAGATGAGTATACCCAACTCACCGGACAAAAAGTCAGGTTTGTAAGAGTAATCATGCTTAAACCTAGGTAAAACGCTACTTTTACAGTAGCTCTACTCGACCATTTTTAACTGTTAGTCCTACCTCGCCATTGAGTAGTCCAACAAGCTGCTTGCCTACTAATTGATAGCGCCATCCAGTTTTAAGTCTTGCATCAGCCTTGTCCAAAAGCAGATCAGTAAGATCATCTTTATTGGCAATTAACGGAGATGCAATTCCCTCTTTTTCTGAAACAATCCTGATAAGAGCATACATAAGCTCAACAACACCTTCAGAGCCAGCTGAAGGATGAGCATGATGTTCGATTTTTGGACACTGATCTGCGGGTGTCTTTTGTCCACACTTAATTGCATCTAGTAGATGCACTACCCCACCTTGAGAGATTTGCTCAGTGCCGCGGATTTTGCGCAGTCTATCTGGTGTTGTAGGAACACGGCGACAAATCTCAATAATGAGTTCGTCAGAAAGCACCCACTTACGTGGAACATCTCTTTTAGCAGCAGTTTCTTCTCGCCAGGCGCACACCTCTCGAGCAATAGCAAGTTGTCTGCGCGTAAGCGAGCCAGAACGTTTCAAACGGAGATATGCCTGATAGGGGTCTCGACGATACTGCTCAATATTAGTATGCTGGTCCATCTCTGGCTTTACCCAGCTCAGACGATCAAGCTTGATGAGCTTCTCGATCATTTGATTGTAGATTGCGGGAAGATATCTCACGTCATCCTCGGCATATACCAGCTGCTCTTTATCAAGAGGTCGCTTTGACCAGTCTGTTAAAGACTCAGCCTTAGCAAGCTTAACGTTAGCAAAATTTTCTACCAGACCGGCGTAGCTCACCTGCTGACGCATGCCCAAAAATGCAGCTGCTACCTGCGTATCAAATACAGGGGCGCATGCGCAATCCATTTTTTCTAGCAAGACTTCAAGGTCTTGTGAGCACGCGTGAAAAATCTTGACAATCTGCGGATTTTCCAGGAGGTCTTTAAGCGGAGTTAGGTCATCGATAAGCAAGGGATCAATCGCAGCAATCTCTGAACCTGTGGAAACCTGCACCAGACAAAGCTTGGGGAAGTAGGTTTTCTCGCGAAGAAACTCCGTATCAACTGCAAGGATATGCGAAGTCTTTGCTCGCTCACAAAATGCGGAAAGTTCTTCTGAGGTTGCTATATACAATGCGTCCATCCAATTGCCGATTAAGTACCTAACGTAAAGCGATACACTCATACGTATCAAAATGATATACCAGCTTGTCGCAAATCTTCGGAGGATATATGAGAACCCTCATCATTCACAATCCTTGCTCGGGTTTTAGCTCTGACGCAATCTTTGAATTTGAGCGCGCTCTTCTGAAAAGCGGCGACGAATGCCTGGTAAAGCTAGTTGAAAGCCATTGGCACACAGATGAGGTTCTGAGTTCTGTTCGGCCTGAAGATTTTGACGTAGTGGTACTCTCGGGCGGAGATGGCACCGTATCTAGCCTGCTCTA
>CAUUUQ010000035.1:0-9878 GCA_963548345.1 uncultured Atopobium sp.
AGGAGAACCACATGAACGCAATTGTTTCTGTAACACGCGATTGGGGCATCGGATGTGACGGGGATCTTCTCATCCCTAACAAGGCCGACATGAAGTATTTTGTTGAGCACACGCGTGGTTGCACGGTTGTCATGGGTAGAAAGACGCTGGAGAGCTTCCCAGGCGGACCGCTTAAAGGTCGCCGCAATATCGTCATCTCTAGAAATGCCGATTACCAGGTCGAAGGCGTAGAGGTTGTGTCGTCGGCTGAGGAGGCGCTTCGTTTAGTTGCGGATGAAGCTCCCGAGAAGGTCTGGCTTATTGGCGGAGCTTCAATTTACCGCGCTCTTCTCGACAAGTGCTCTTACGCGTACGTGACAAAGCACGACACTGTGGTCAATGCGGATACGTACTTCCCCAACCTGGACGAAGACCCTGCGTGGGAAGTTTGTAACGAGGAAGACGGCGGCGTGACTCCGGAAGGCGTTGCTTTCAAGTTTGTTACTTACAAGCACGTTTAGCTGTTTTGCACGCGATTTATCAGTGTGCTTAATCGTATGATTTTCATGTTGATTGGTCAGGCTGTTTCATTTGAACTTTAATTAGCTTTGTTATCAAGTCCTCTTTTACCTGCAGGTATAAGAGGGCTTGTCTTGTTCTGGCAGAACCGAAACGGAAGTCTGTCAAGCTGCTGACAGGTTGCTGAAAAATCGTGCTGATATATTCGTTTCTCATTCTAAGGAGGAACGAATGGATATTATTTTCTCACATGAAACTGCACTACAAATCTGTTCGCAACTTAAGATACACGGAAATGATGAGGTGTTATCACAGCGATTATCAAGAGATTTCCGTGCCACGTACTCTGCGTGTTCAGATGAGGTGTATGAAGAAATACTCCGATTTCTTAAGAAAGAATATTGCATAGTCTTGCCTAAAACTACTCATGAAATACTCAGAGACAATTCAAGGACTAGATTTTCTGAAACGCGAGTATCTCACCAGTTTAAATGTCTTTTGCCGGCAGGCTTCCTTATTGATCTGGGGCAGAATATTTATTGTGTTACGCCTTCCCTAGCAGTTTGTTTGCTCTCAAGGAATAAAAGTACTCTTCATCAGATTGTACTTGCGAATTTACTGATGGCTAGTTATGGACATCTCCCAAACGGTGACCTCTGCGAATTTAATACGCCGTTGGTAAGTGCGGAAGAGCTTGCCTCTCTATTAAATGCGCTTGAATCTTATTCTCCTGGATTGCATGTCACACAAAAGAATATGCGCTTTTTCTTTTCTGATGCAGCCTCTCCCATGGAAGTAAAGATGGCAATTAGATCTGCTCCCCCATATTGTGAAGGTGGTTTCAATCAAATGCCGATTGCGTTGAATAAATCGTATGTAATAAAAGACCAGATAAACTCGGAGTTACAAGCTAAGGAAAGAAGATTAGATTTACTTTTTGGCAAGATGTCTAAGTCAAATTTGTCAGGATTAAATTTAGTGGCTATCGAATATAACGGTTCGTATCATGATGACTTCTACCAGCAAAGAAAAGATAATCAAAGAACTAATGAACTGAACTCGGTGAGTATTAAAGAGTACTTTGTAAATGCGGATATCTACAGGAATCAGCTGGCAATGCAAAATATGTTCCTGAGCATTAAAAAGGACTTGGGTGACAGCAATCTCTACCGGATAAGGCGGACGCTGTGCCAGTATTCTCATGAGCAATTCATTCTGATGAATAAACTTGATTCAATATACAGATTTATGAATGAACTAATATATAAAGTTTAACTATCCCTAAAATGCCCTATGTGACAACACAGCAAAGTCAGATAATCTGCAAAATTCGATGTTAATAGCACATCAAATGAAGATATTCTGCACTAAACACACATTTTTGACGCAATGTATAGCCTTTTTTGACAGATTATGTGACATAGATGTGTTTTGTGATTCTGGGGTCACGATTCCAATCAAAACAGCTCATCGACTAATCAGGCAATAAATTTAGTTAGCCAACAAAAGAGCCGGTTACCTGGGGTTTAGGTAACCGGCTCTTGCTTTGTGCTTTACGCACTCCGCGGTGGGCGCTCCGCAGTGGTGTCGCTACGCAGCGACGCGGCGCGCGGGTGCGAGGATTAGTCCTCGTAGAAACCTGGCTCGCGACCGTAGTAAGCATCCAGGTAGAGCTCGCGAATCTCGGAGACAAGTGGGTAGCGTGGGTTTGCGCCAGTGCACTGGTCATCGAATGCCTGCTCAGACATCTCGTCCAAAGTATCAAGGAAGTATTTCTCATCTACGCCGTAATCCTTGATGGTCTCCTTGACGCCGATGTATGCCTTGAGCTCCTCAATCTTCTTAACGAAGTTCTCAAAGACCTCACGGTCATCCTTACCGGTAACACCGCAGAAACGACCTGCCTCAGCATAACGTGCAAGAGTGTGTGGGTGATCGTACTGTGGGAAAGTACCCATCTTTGTTGGGCGCTCAGCTGCGTTGTAGCGCATAACGCGAGTAAGGATAACTGCGTTTGCCCAACCGTGTGGAATGTGGTGGAAAGCGCCCAGCTTGTGAGCCATGGAGTGGTTGACACCCAGGAATGCGTTAGCAAATGCAAGGCCGCCCAAGCAGGAAGCGTTTGCCATGTGGTCGCGTGCCTCGACATCGTTTGGATTGTCATAAGCACGTGGCAGGTACTCAAAGACCAGCTTCATACCACGAAGAGCCATACCGTCTGTGTAGTCAGATGCCATCATGGAGACAAATGCCTCGAGGCAGTGAGTAAGGACGTCGATACCAGAAGCAGAGGTCAGACCCTTAGGCTGGCTCATCATGTTGTCGGTATCAACAATTGCCATGTTAGGCAGCAACTCGTAGTCTGCAAGTGGGTACTTAACGCCGTTGTCAGCATCAGTGATGATGGCAAATGGAGTTACCTCGGAACCGGTACCAGAAGAGGTTGGGATTGCAACAAAGAATGCCTTGTTGCCCATCTTAGGATAGTTGTAGACACGCTTGCGGATATCCAAGAAGTCCGCTGCCATGTCCTCAAACTTCTCCTCTGGGTTCTCGTACATGGACCACATAATCTTACCTGCGTCCATAGCAGAACCACCGCCGATTGCGATGATGCAGTCCGGCTCGAAGGAGCGAATGCGAGCTACGCCCTCAAGAGCACACTGAAGGGTTGGATCTGGAGCAACATCCCAGAATGAAGAGTGAACAATGCCCAGGGAATCCAGGGTCTCCTCGATAGTCTTGGTGAAGCCACTCTTGTATAGGAACTGGTCTGTAACAATGAAGACGCGCTTCTTGTTATAGACCTCTTTGAGCTCACGGAGAGCAAGAGGCATGCAGCCCCTCTTGAAGTAGACCTTCTCAGGTACACGAAGCCAAAGCATATTCTCTTGCCTCTCTGCAACAGACTTGTAGTTAAGCAGGTGCTGTGGGCCAACGTTGCCGGAGACGGAGTTGCCGCCCCAGGTACCGCAGCCAAGGGTTAGGGATGGAGCCATCTTGAAGTTGTAGAGGTCTCCAATACCACCCTGAGAGGAAGGTGTATTGATCAGGATACGACAGGTCTTCATTGCCTCCTGGTGCTTAGCAATCTTCTCTTTCTCGTTAATGTTGACGTAAAGAGAGCTGGTGTGACCATAGCCACCGTCAGCAACAAGACGCTCAGCCTTAGCGATAGCCTCGTCAAAGGTCTTTGCGCGATACATGCCAAGAACTGGAGAAAGTTTCTCGTGAGCCATTTCCTCGGAAGGCTCAACAGAGGTTACCTCACCAATAAGAACCTTGGTCTTCTCTGGAACGTCGACACCAGCGGTCTTTGCAATGAAGTGAGCAGGCTTACCAACAATACCTGCGTTAACAGCACCGTTAACAATGACGGTCTTACGGACAGCGTCAAGCTCTTTACCGTGCAGGAAGTAGCAGCCGCGATCAGCAAACTCCTTCTTAACCTCATCGTATACGCTATCAAGAACGGTTACGGACTGCTCGGAAGCGCAAATCATACCGTTGTCGAACGTCTTGGAGTGAATGATGGAGCTGACTGCAAGCTTGATATCTGCAGTATCGTCGATGATAACAGGAGTGTTACCAGGACCAACGCCCAGAGCTGGCTTACCAGAAGAGTAAGCTGCGTTAACCATACCTGGGCCACCGGTTGCCAGGATGATGTCAGCATTGCTCATGACTGCCGCAGTCATATCAATGGTAGGAGCTGGTACCCAGTCGATAATACCCTTGGGGCAGCCGGCCTTCTCGGCAGCATCGCGAACAATACGAGCAGCAGCAATAGTGCACTCTTTAGCGCGTGGATGAGGGGAAATAATAATGGCGTTTCTTGTCTTCAGAGCAAGAAGTGTCTTGAAAATTGCGGTAGAAGTTGGGTTAGTAGTTGGAATAACTGCAGCTACGATACCCATTGGCTCGGCTACGACTCGATAACCCGCAGCTGGATCATCCTCTACAACACCACAGGTCTTCATGTCCTTGTACTTGTTGTAAATGTACTCTGCTGCGTAATGGTTCTTGATAACCTTGTCTTCCATTACACCCATGCCAGTTTCTTCAACTGCCATGCGAGCAAGAGGGATACGATTTTTCTCGGCCGCAAGAGCAGCTTCATAGAAAATCTTATCGACCTGCTCCTGAGTGAATGTTGCAAACTCTGCCTGTGCCTCGCGCATCTCTTCGAGGCGCTTGAGCAAAGTATCAACATCCTCAATTTGAGTAGCCTTCTTTGCCATAAAATCCCCTTCTGTTTAGGAACATTAATTCAAATTATACCAAGGTCTGCTAAACAAGTGCTTACCGTTAACCGAGTCTCTCAAAATTTATAATTTGCGTTCTGGCGTCTTCATCCGTTGCTGTAAGTCTATGCCATTCACCTGGCGATTCTTTCCACGTGTAATCCACGTACGGGCCAAATCCACCCACCAACTGCGATGTTGCGCGCGAAAAGCTCGGATCCGCTTTGAGGCCCGGATAGCGCACCGCCTCGACGCGCGGATGGCACGCCAGGTACGCGGCAACCACCTGCGCCGCGTCGCTCGCCGCGTGGCGAGAAACCCGTGCACTCGCCTGCTCTTCCGCTCCCGTGGCAGCTACCGCCACGTCCTCTGCAGAACACGCCTTAGCTTCAACAGCCTCTGCTACCCACGGTATGCAGCACTTCCGCATGCACACGACAACATATCCCGGCACCCGAGCATCCGCGGCCACCGCAAGTTCTGCTCCTAAGCGACACGCGGGGCTAAACTCGGCACCAATCGTGCGCACATCCACCACAAGCAGCTCCCCTGCTGCAGCTCTACCCTTGATGTCGCATACCTCAACAGGCACGCCAGCAAGCGGCTCCACGACGCTTGCTCCGCCCGCAATCAGTGTGGCGAGAAGTTCGTCTACATATGAAACAGGGACAAGCCGCGCACGGCCTGCCCCTGTCATTTTTACGTATTCAGCTACAACCTCGGTTGCGGTTTGCGTGACGTCGCTTGCGGTTTGCATGACGTCATCGCTTACAGTTTGCGTGACGACGTCGCTTGCGGTCTGTGTAACGTCAACAGCTCCGCCGCTGTTCTCACCAGCCACAGCGCTACCCGTAACCTGCACTTTGTCTGAAGCCTGTTTAACCAACGCGCTCAGCATTCTCTTTGACAACCTGAGCAATAAACTCGTCAAGCTCTGCGACGTGAGTCTCGTTGGAGCGGTCGCGGACAGAAATGTTTCCTGCCTCAACCTCCTGCTCACCAAGGATGAGCATGTAAGGAACACGGTCAAGTGAGCGAGCCTCACGAATCTTATAGCCGATCTTCTCGTCACGGTCGTCGACCTTAACGCGAATACCAGCAGCTGCGAGCTTCTCGGCAACCTCATGAGCATAAGAACGAGACTTCTCGGAAACAGGAAGAACCTTGACCTGGCATGGGCTCAGCCAGACAGGGAACTTGCCTTCGTAGTTCTCGGTCAGAATACCAATGAAGCGCTCGAAGGAACCAAAGCCAGCGCGGTGAATCATGATTGGCTGCTTCTTGGTGCCGTCGGAGTCAATGTACTCGAGCTGGAAGTTGTGAGGCAGCTGGAAGTCAAGCTGGATGGTGCCGCACTGCCAAGAACGGCCGAGGCAGTCGGTCAGATGGAAGTCAATCTTTGGACCGTAGAAAGCGCCATCGCCCTCGTTGACAACGTACTCAATGCCCATAGACTCAAGTGCATCACGCAGACCCTGCTCAGCGCGCTCCCAGTCCTCGTCAGAACCCATAGAATCCTCTGGACGCGTAGAAAGCTCAACGCGATATGGGAAGCCAAACTGTGCATAGTATGCGGTAATGAGGTGAGACGCATCCGTGACCTGCTCAGTAATCTGATCAGGGCGGATGAAGAGGTGTGCATCGTCCTGAGTAAACTCACGGACACGGAACAGGCCGTGCAGAGCACCCTTCATCTCGTAACGGTGGTCAAGGCCAGCCTCAGCCAGCTTCATAGGAAGATCCCTATAAGAACGTGGCTTGGACTTGTAAATCAAGCATGCACCAGGGCAGTTCATAGGCTTAATGGCAAAGTCCTCTTCATCTACCGTGGTGGTGTACATATTCTCTTTGTAGTGGTCCCAGTGACCAGAAGTCTCCCAAAGGGAACGCGAGAGGATCAGTGGGGTCTGAACCTCCTGGTAACCAAAGCGAGCCTGCATCTCATGCCAGTAATCGGTCAGGGCGTTGCGCAGAGCCATACCGTTTGGAAGCCAGAATGGAGAGCCAGGACCAAAGTCGGACATCATGAAGAGCTCCATCTCACGACCAATCTTCCTGTGGTCGCGCTTCTCGGCCTCTTCAATCATCTTGAGGTACTGAGCAAGCTCCTCTTTGGAACCAAACGCAACACCATAAATTCTGGTGAGCATCTTGTTGTTTTTATCGGCCTTCCAATAGGCTCCAGAGATGCTGGTCAGTTTGAAGGCCTTAACACCCTTGGTGTAGAGCATATGAGGGCCAACGCACATGTCAACGTATTCACCCTGCTTGTAGAAGGTGATGTGTGCGTCAGGAGCAAGATCGCCAATGTGCTCAACCTTGTAAGACTCGCCGCGCTCCTTCATGTAGGCAATAGCCTCATCACGAGGAAGCTCAAATGTCTCAATCTTAAGGTTCTCTTTGGCAATCTTCTTCATCTCAGCTTCAATAGCTGGGAAATCGTCCTCGTTAACCTTGGTATCTCCAAGATCAACGTCATAGTAGAAACCATTTTCGGTTGCTGGACCATAGGCAAACTGTGCGTGAGGATACAGACGCTTCAAAGCCTGAGCAAGCAGATGAGCTGCATCGTGACGAATAACCTCAAGCTCTTCAGCTGGATTGTTAATCTCGCCAACATGGCCGTCGTTATATAAAACCTTCATGTAAAACCCCTCAGAGGTAGATACTCATAGAAACAGGCACGGCGCCTACTCTGCTCACACAGGAGCTTAGGAGCAGACGCCTACATAGTCTCTGTTGTAAAACACCAGATTGCCATCATAAAGAACAAAACCAAACGTTATTGAATGCGAGTACGGCAGTAAGGACAAACCTTCCAGTCTGCGTTCAGTGGACGATGGCATGTTGGGCAAACGTTTCTAACCTGCGTATTGCAGATTGGGCACACGATAAAATCGCGGTCGATTGGAGCGGAGCACTTAGGGCAAATGCCGTAGTGAGACAGCTGGTGCTCACGGAGGGCAATATCCAAGTCCTGCTCCTCGCGGTCAATGAGGTAGCTGCTTGGACGCAAAATAACGTATGCAAGCAGACCAACAACAGGAACAACAGAAATGACTGCCCACATCCACCAAGGCTCTGCGCCACGACGCTGAGCATCGCGAATAACGTAGATGATGGAAAGGATATAAAGCATTACGACGCAAATAACCATGAGGTAAATAACCATACGTACCTCAGGTGTAATAATCTGATCAAGAATCTCCTGCATCTGACAGCCCCTTCTGCTGGCTTTTTGTTCTCTCCTCAATCGTACGACAAACCGCCACAAAAATGAGCGAAATGTCGCAGATAAATTTATTTTACCAAAGCATCGCTAAATTGTGCAGCAACCTCGCCAGCAAGTGAAATTGTTCCACATGCCACAAAGCCCTTCTCGCGCAAGGCGTCCACTGCCTCGGGGACGCTTCTGTAAACCGCCACCACATTGGCGCCGCAGGCTTTATACAGCTCAGCAAGCTCATCTGCATCCATGGCACGATCGTTGCCTGTCTGGGTTACCGCTACCTCAGGGAACTCATTGGCGAGAAGTTCTGCGATACCCTTAACATCTTTATCTGCAAAAACAGCCGTCAAAAGCATGGGTCGGTTAGCAACTTCTGGCTCAATTGAGCGAATAGCAGTTAAGAACGTCTCGATTGACTGGGGGTTGTGAGCCGCGTCGATAAGCACTAAAGGCTTAGGCTGAAGCAGCTGGAACCTGCCAGGTGTAGGGCACCTGGTTGTGGAGAAAAACGCTTTCTCTTCATCAAGTGGACGGCCAAGAAAATCCTCGGCCAAGCAGGTTGCCAGGGCAATGTTTGCTGCCTGATAGCTTGGTTTAAGTGCGGCAAGATCCTCGTAGGTTGCACGCGGCGTCACAACGGTAAGCTCAAGCGGGAATCCAATGCTCTTAGGCTTTTTGGTAATGAAGAAATGTGCGTGAGGCAGCTCTGGATGGTCAGACGACTGACCAGCAGAAACCTCGCCCTCAACGTCTTCTGACTTGTCAGCTACAAGAAGAGTTGGGACAACACCCGCAGAAGCCGCCTGGGACAAAAATACGTCCTGAACGCTCTGAGGAGTTGTCGTTCCCACACCAAGCACGCAGGTGCGACCAGGTTTGATGATGGCGGCCTTCTCGCCAGCAATCGCTTCAAGGGTATCGCCTAAGATGCGCGTATGATCCAGGCCCACGCCCGTGATGGCCACGGAAATGATGTTTTGAGCAGCGCTTGTTGCGTCCCACCTGCCGCCCATGCCGCACTCAAGTACGCAGGCGTCAATCTCTGCTTCGGCAAAGACAACCAAGGCTGCAACTGTGAGCAGGTCAAACTCGGTGATGTCATAGGGACGCTCGCCAAGGGCAGTTCGCTGCGCGTTAACGCGCTCCCCTGCCACCTGAGCTGCAGAGACGCCGTGAGCAAAGGCTTCCTCAGAGACGGGCGTGCCATTGATCTCCATGCGCTCGGTATAGCTGATGAGCTCGGGAGACGTGTACAGAGCGGCCTTGAGACCCTCTCCCTTGAGCAGAGCTGCCGTATACCTGGAGGTAGACGTCTTGCCGTTAGTACCCGCAATTTGGACGCTCTTAAAGCAAAGGTCAGGGTTGCCCAGCTCTTTGAGCATGTCTTCTACGCTCTCCAGCAAGGGCTGAATGCCAAACTTCTTTGTATCGTGAAGCACCTTTAAAGACTGCTCATAGCTCAGCTCAGGCACAGAAAAAGGAACAGAATAACTCATTACACAGACCTCTTATAGACCAAGCAGACGCATAGCCTCTGCACGGGTTTTCTCGTTAGTCTTAAAAACGCCACGAACCGCAGATGTGGTGGTCAAAGCGCCCGACGCCCTAATGCCGCGCATGCTCATGCACGTGTGCTCGGCCTCCATAACCACCAAAACGCCCAGAGGATCAAGCTCTTCTACCATAGCGTCTGCAATCTGGCCCGTAAGGCGCTCCTGCACCTGCAGACGGCGAGAATACCCGCTGACGCAGCGAGCAATCTTGGAAAGGCCGGTAATGCGGCCATTCTGCGGGATATAGCAGACGTGTGCCTTGCCCACAAAAGGCAAAATGTGATGCTCACAGGTAGATGAGAAAGGAATATCGCGGACAATAACCATCTCTTTATTGCCCTCTTCATGGAACTG
>CAUUUQ010000036.1:0-9463 GCA_963548345.1 uncultured Atopobium sp.
GTTTTGGCGCAGTGACATTCTGACTGGTAACTAAACTTCAACTTGATTGAAAATTGCTAATTGCAAGTTTTGGCGCAGTGACATTCTGACTGGTAACTAAACCATTCGTAAGTGGTACATGAAGCAAGGTATGTTTTGGCGCAGTGACATTCTGACTGGTAACTAAACGTCGCTATTTCAAAGCAAATTATGAGCGGAGTTTTGGCGCAGTGACATTCTGACTGGTAACTAAACGCTTAAGCACGTATTCCTCGATGATTGACGTTTTGGCGCAGTGACATTCTGACTGGTAACTAAACTTCATCGGGTGGTGCTCTTCGGTACAACTCGTTTTGGCGCAGTGACATTCTGACTGGTAACTAAACCATGTTTTGTGTCCTTTCTAAATATTACAGTTTTGGCGCAGTGACATTCTGACTGGTAACTAAACCGCACGATCGTCCCTCGAAAAGACCATTTGTTTTGGCGCAGTGACATTCTGACTGGTAACTAAACGGTTTCTGTCACGGCGGTTGGCAGATGGTGTTTTGGCGCAGTGACATTCTGACTGGTAACTAAACAAACTGCAAGGACATTTGATAAAGAGTATCGTTTTGGCGCAGTGACATTCTGACTGGTAACTAAACTGCAAAGCCTTGTTAAAGAACGCACGGAAGTTTTGGCGCAGTGACATTCTGACTGGTAACTAAACAGCAGAAATATGACTATTGAATGCCCTCCAGTTTTGGCGCAGTGACATTCTGACTGGTAACTAAACGCAAACGATATCAAGAACATCAACGCAACGGTTTTGGCGCAGTGACATTCTGACTGGTAACTAAACTTTGTCGCTAATCTTTGCAAATTCAGTAAGGTTTTGGCGCAGTGACATTCTGACTGGTAACTAAACCAAGGCTGCTAGTAAAGCGCAAGAATTGAGTTTTGGCGCAGTGACATTCTGACTGGTAACTAAACTGTTGGCTTGCCAAGGAATAACCAGCCGTAGTTTTGGCGCAGTGACATTCTGACTGGTAACTAAACGATGAACGAAATCGCTAAACTCAAGGATTAGTTTTGGCGCAGTGACATTCTGACTGGTAACTAAACTAGGACGCCCGCAGCCTTGCCCGCCATTAAGTTTTGGCGCAGTGACATTCTGACTGGTAACTAAACTAAAGAAGTACATTACTATACAATTATTGTGTTTTGGCGCAGTGACATTCTGACTGGTAACTAAACTCAAATAACTCATTACTTTGTAGTGTTACGTTTTGGCGCAGTGACATTCTGACTGGTAACTAAACCTAACGCATAAACTACTAACGAAAGGAATTGTTTTGGCGCAGTGACATTCTGACTGGTAACTAAACAATTGATTTTGATATTATGAACATTGATAGGTTTTGGCGCAGTGACATTCTGACTGGTAACTAAACCACTACTCACCTCTCCCCGACCAATTTGAAGTTTTGGCGCAGTGACATTCTGACTGGTAACTAAACCTATAATATACTAATGTACGCGCGATACCAGTTTTGGCGCAGTGACATTCTGACTGGTAACTAAACGGCAATTTTTGCGCAAGCTTCAGCAAAATGGTTTTGGCGCAGTGACATTCTGACTGGTAACTAAACGTTAATAGTGATAGTGTTCTTTACTAGCTTGTTTTGGCGCAGTGACATTCTGACTGGTAACTAAACCCGGCGATGATGAGTTTGGCTTTGATACATGTTTTGGCGCAGTGACATTCTGACTGGTAACTAAACTTTGCTTTTGACTTCAAAACCCATAACTTAGTTTTGGCGCAGTGACATTCTGACTGGTAACTAAACGTACAAGTCTGTAATAGTCCCATCCATATCGTTTTGGCGCAGTGACATTCTGACTGGTAACTAAACCGATGCCTGCGGATGTTGGATCAAGAAGCTGTTTTGGCGCAGTGACATTCTGACTGGTAACTAAACTTGTGAGCCAGGACAACCGGACTGGGGATAGTTTTGGCGCAGTGACATTCTGACTGGTAACTAAACAGGTCTGCTATTGTTCCGTCCATGTCAAAGGTTTTGGCGCAGTGACATTCTGACTGGTAACTAAACATCTGATTGCTTGCACATAGATTTTTGAAGGTTTTGGCGCAGTGACATTCTGACTGGTAACTAAACTGTAATACGTGGTTTAATTGTTTGATTGATGTTTTGGCGCAGTGACATTCTAACTGGTAACTAAACCTGGTTCTGCACGAGTTGGAGTAGCTTCACGTTTTGACGCAGTGACATTCTGGCTAAAATTAGGCATAATAGTTAATAAAGATACCCACCCGATTCTACTTGATGTGGATTTGCGTGGGTATCTTTAGGTTTTAGCGTAGTGATACTTTGATTGGTGATGTTAGATAAAGATTGGCTATCTCATTTAGATCTAGACGGAAAGCGCTGGTCATAATCAATTTTGTTGACATTATATTGAAGGAATGTAGAATTACTTTAACAACGCGTAGCATAGTAAGCAGTGCCCTTGTTGGAGATGACTCAGGTGCAATTCCTGGCCGTTGTTATTAGCCGCCTTAGAGCGGCTTTTTGTTTAGTGTAGATTTTGATGTGTGGTTGTACGCCAGCAAAAAGCACCTCGGTCATCCCACAAGCGGGGATAGCGAGGGTGCTTTTGTTTCACTGTAGCATATGCTTGCTGTGAGAAACCGGTCGGACGCGCAATCCTATCAACTATACTTGTGGCAAATATTTTGACGTAATGCTTCAACAGCACGTTCTTCTCGGATGGTAGTGGAGATCCTTACATGAAGTCTTTGATTGTGTACTATTCATATTCCGGCATTACAAGAAGGCTTGCAGAGGATATTGCGCTGATTACCGATGGTGAGTTGCTGGAGCTTAAGCCTCAAGATCCCTATTCTTTCTCGTATAACACGGCGGTAAAAGAGGTTAGAGTTCAAATAGAAAAGGGTGTTTGTCCTGTACTTATGCCAAGTGATGTACATGTCGGTGACTTTGATACTGTTTTTATAGGATCGCCCAACTGGCTTAAAACATTTGCTCCTCCGGTGCTTTCGTTCTTAAGAGCAACGGATTTGAGCGGTAAGACAATCATTCCGTTTTGCACGCATGGCGGCGGAGGATTTGGCAACATGGTTGATGAGTACCAGAAAGAATGTAGTACTTCTCGCGTGATACCAGGGCTGGCAGTAAAAGGCACGTATACTTTTAGAGAAGTGCAAAAGTGGCTGAATTCGATAGGGTTGGACAATGCGAGTACTTCTAGCTGAAGATGAGAAGAGAATGGCCGCAGCTATTGTGGCCCTATAAAGAAAATGGCGTGCCCTCTCTCTGCAGAGCGAGGATGGCGCCGGTGTTATATGTAATATATCACATTTTTTCTTGGATAAAAGTACTCTACACAGACGTCTTTCTCGACAAGACGTTTTTTTATTTATGCAGGTAGATGGGTGTATTGCAAAATATTCGAAAATCGCATATTTATGGGTTGACGTGCAGTTTTATAAATATTCCAAAATCGCATACTTTAGGCTTTATCTGGGGTTATTCAGTTTCCGTATCATTATGTGCAAGCAAGGAGTTAAACAGCGCATCGATATCGTTTTGTCGCTGAGCGGTTTCTTCCTCGGCTAGCATCCACGTGCCATCTTGGTAGTAAAGTACATCGCCCTGGCAAGCATTGCTTGGTAGCTCGTTGATAGAAACGGTCAGCATATTGCCTGGCTGGTCATCTAATTCAAGCACGGCAAGATTGTTGTCTTCAAATCGATCAATGATTGCTTTCATTATGAGTTCCTTATGGATTGCATCGATTACAAGGCTTATAGCCATTTGCTTCAGCTTCGCCGCGGGTCATTTCTGTGAGTACAGTATTTCTCCTGAAAGACGGACAGGATTCGCGGTGATACTTTTTTCCTGTACGCGTCACATAAACTGTATCTTGAGATCTATCGTGGGTTTGTGTTGTTTCTGAAGGTGTGGTTTGTGTAGAGGTTGTCGATTCTTCAGAAGTTGTCGTTTCCTTTGGTTTTTCTTCTTCTTTAGGAGCTGTCGCGACAACTGAATCGTTTTTCTCGCCAGATACTTTAATTGTTTTACCATCACACGTAATAGTAATGGTTCCATCTGCGCCAGTACCCCATACTTCGACAGAGTGTTGATGAAGGACATCAAGTACTGACTGCATCGGGTGCCCATATGAATTATCAACAGCATATGAAATTACAGCATATTTTGGAGATAGCTTATGGATAAGCTCCTCGTTTGTTCCTGTGTCTGAGCCATGATGGGAGACTTTTAATACATCAATATGGCCTGGATTACTGCTTGCAATAGCCTTAATTGGTGCATCACCGGTGAATAAAAACGTTTTATCACCAAAGGTCAGTTTGATAATTACTGAGTAATCATTTGTGTCAGAGAAATTTGCATCTTTTGAGGGCCAAAGAATTTCAACTTTATAGTCTTTGGTTTGGTCGATTACTGTACCGGCTACAGCAGGAGTAATCTTTAAATTTTTCTTTTGGATAGTCTCAAGTAAATTCTTATACGTTGCAGTATTGTTTGTTTTATTCGGAGCATAAATTACCCCAATATCATTATTTGAAATGATATCAGCCATTCCACCAATATGATCTTCATCTGGATGGGTTGCTATGAGGTAATCAATTTTGTTCCGTCCGAGCTCTTTGAGTTCTTTTTCAACTTGAGAACTAGACTCAGTTGGTCCAGCATCTATGAGAATTGTTTTTTCAGGTAAAGCTATAAGAATAGCGTCTCCCTGTCCAACATTAATATATTTAATGGTTACCTCAGCAGGTTTCTTCTCTTCTTTTGGAACAGAAGGAATTACAGGAGCAGGTGCAGGAGTTGTAACCTCGTGTTTTGTAGGTTCTGGAGAAGAAGTATGCGTTGGAGCGGGCTGCGCGTATGCCGCACTAAGATAAAACACTGTACTAAGAGCGACTAAGGCCATGCCTATTTTTTCTTTGCTGGTATATCTTTTATGAGGTTTGATTTCTCCGCGTAAAAGTCTTTTTGGCGCATTTATATCGTTAAAAATGAAGTACATATAGCACTCAAGAATAGGATATACAAAGACCAACGTCACAAGCCATCTTTGGCCGAAGTTTGCCGTAAAAATGAGTAATGTAAAGTTGATAATCAATCTAAGTAAGCCTGATTTCCAACCCTTTAAATAAAACTGGGGTATACCAAAAATGCCAAAAAACATAGAGAGTATTAAGGCAAAAAAGTAATTCTTTTGATGATCTTGCGTAGGTTGTTTTTGCGTAGGTTGTTCTTGCGTAGTTTTCTGGCTGTTTGAAACATTGCTGGCGAGTGTTTTATCTGATTCTGGTTCTTCTTGTTTTGCGTAGCTGCTGTTAAGAGGTTCTGGCGTAGCAGAATGCTTGGATGAATCCTCCATTAACTCTGTACTGCTGGCGTCAGGAGGCTCTGGTGATTCAGGCTTTTTGGGTGAGTCTATTTCCTGCTGCGTGTTATTACTTATTTCCTCGTCATAACCTTCTTTTACTTGTGAAGCAATATCACTAGCTTTTTTAGGAAGAGATTCTGCAGCATTTTTAATTTTTGCAATTTGCTTGCCAATTTCTTTTGGATCAAACATAAAGCCTCATTAGAACACGTATTACTGAGTCGTCCAAGACTAGAATTTAACACTATTCAAAAACGTGAAAGATAAAATAACGGTGAATGGTAAATTTAGCTTGCCAAGCGTTATGGGACATAAGTCGATAATCAATTTACGTTAAAAAAGAAATTATTTGACCAGCCAGTCCAGAGCTTTCTGCATTCTTCCTTCAACGTTTTGGAAGTGATTTCCACGGTTTAGCTCAAATGTCGAGGTTATTTCCGCGCTTTCCAGCTTGCTGGCGAGAAATTCGGCGTTTTCACGCACGTGCATTATCTGTGGATTGGGGGTTCGTGCTTCTCGGTCACCAAGCGAAAGATAGGCGTGTGTGAGGCCGACCACCCCTCCTCTGATCTGCTGGTCAACGTAGTCCAGAAGGCCTGGGAACCAGAACGATCCCGAGACGGCTCCGATACGCTGGAAGGTAGCGGCGGGGGCGTCGACGTGCGGAGCGGCGAGGGCGCTGAGCTGCGGCGCCGTAGCGGTGTCGGGCTGGCAGCCGCGTGCGACCTGCTGCGACACGCCGGCCCACAGGCTGAACAGGCCCGCAAGTGAGTATCCCACAAGCATCCTATACGCCGGTGACTCGGTGAGTTCCGACTCCGTCCAGGGGATGACCTGGTTGATAAGGGTATCGAGCGTTTTCTGGGCGCCGTCGCCAAAGTTGGGTCCCTTGGCAAAAACGCGCGGAGCGCACCAGGGCGAGAAATTCTCTTCCCACAGGTCAACACGAACGTTTACCAGGCTAACGCCTACCGGTACCTGAACGGGGGAGTTGTCGGCTCTGTCTCCCAAGAGGTAGACAACAGGCGCTCCAGCTACAGAGGACATCTGTGTGTGAATAGAAAGTCCGGAGATGATCGTTTTTCTCGCCGTGGGGTTGGTGGGGCGTGTAGCTGTGTTGGCGGTGGGGTGCGTGTCTGGTATAGCGCTCATGCTACTCACTCAACGTCATTTGCAGGTAGTAGACGTTTTCGCGCAGGTGAGAGGCAACCTCGCGGTCGATGACACCCTCAAACTGCAGGCGCGAAATCTGATCCAACTCAATGCGCAGGGCGTTTTCTGCCACGTCGTCGGCGTACTTTCGGGCGTCCGCAATCTGCTGCCTAAAGTGAGGCGACATCTTGTGTGAGCTCAGGTTGTAAGGCAGCAGGTAGGAGACTTGGGTGGTGCTGGAGTCATGTTCATCATTGATGTTGATGCGGCCCCAGATGGACTCAATTGCTGATTCGTGGTCAATCATCAGATTAGATGCGATGACTGCCAGCTTCTCATCGTCACCGTTAGCAATGCGTTCCAGGTCATCAAGCTCCGCGTATTCCATCTCAAGTGCGTATAAACACGCCTGGTAGTAGGACTGGTCTGCGTCCTCAAGGTGCCTGATTTCGCCGTCGATGATGCGTTGCGCTGCCAGCTTAAGCTCGTGAAGGGCAACGGCAATCCGCGAGCGGTGGTTTGTTGTTGCAGCAATGTTTGCGATGGGTCCGTAATAGCCTACTGACCTGCGGATTGAAGTAATGTCATCGACAATTTGATCCCACGGAATGGGGTTGTGCGTTTTAATATGGCGCTCGCGTAGCTCCTCGAGGCATTTCTGCTGGACTTCTGTCTCGTGAAGGACCAGCTTTTTGACAAGTTCGCCCGAGCCAGGGACAGTGATACGAGAGGCAAACAAGCGGTTGGTATAGCGCGTGATAGCCAAACGAAGCGCAGGTAGATACTTTGCTTTGGCGTTTTCTGACTGCAACATGCTCCTGAGCTCGCCAAGAGTTGCCTCAAGAACGGCAATCTCTCCCTTGTGGAGACGTTCGGGCAGGTCAGAGTCTGCCTCCGGGGACTTGGACAGCACTGGCAACAGATTGTCCGCCAAGAGCAGCGTGGCGAGAATAACGCCGGCGGCGATAGTGATTAGAAGGTCCCTCTGCGGAAACGCTGCTCCGGACTGGGTTGTGAGAGGCAAGGTGAGGATAATCGACAACGTTACCGCACCTTTTGCACCTGCAATAGTGGTAACCAGCACGTTTTTGATGAGCTCGGCCGACGTGATTGAGATGGGCTTTATATCGCACGTGGGTTTGGGCTGCTCAGCGATCTGCTCCGAGGTTTGCTCTGAGCCCAGTTCAGCGAGCGGCTGGTCGGGTTTCTCGCTGTCGGAGCTGCTACCTGCGAGGTCATTCTCGCCGTTCGTGTCTTCGGAGTCGTTGGCGTCGTCTTTTCCGGTGCAGAGATGACCGCCCTTGTGGAGCTTGTAAGTTTCCAGCGCGTAGAGCCATGCAAAGCGGACACCGTGCATGAACAGGGTAATCACGACAACAATTCCTAGAATCTGCAGGATATTGAGGCCGCCGTTGGTGCCAGGAAGCACGGCAAGGGGGAGCTGCATTCCTAGGAAGACAAAGATGGTACCGTTGATGAGGAAGCTAATGACTTTCCACGTGGAATCTGAGACCAATTTTTGCCTTGCAAATAGTGCATTATTGCTCTGCCTTCGTGGGAGCGCAATCACCAAGCCAGCCGCTACAACAGCAAGTACGCCAGAAACGTGGAAGGTTTCGGCAAGAAGATAGACAAGAAACGGTGTCAGTACTTCATAGAGAACGTTTGCAACGGTGTCCTCGTAACCCAACCTACCAAGCATTGCGTTGATGGCAGAGAAGGCAAAGCCAGTGACAATTCCCATTACCACGCCGCCCACAAAAAGCACTGTGAAAGATCCCGCTGCGTCTACCAGCGAGAACGCACCCGTCACAGCCGCAGCTACGGAGAACTGGAATGCAACGACGCCTGATGCATCGTTAATCAGAGACTCTCCCGAGAGAAGCGTTTGCTGGCGATGAGTCAAGTGGATGTTGGACTTAAGCGCGGTGACGGTGGCTGCATCGGTTGGCCCCAGGGCCGAGGCCAGCGCAAACGCCGCAGCTAGAGGAATTGAGGGGACCATGAGGTGGAGGGCATAGCCGACCGAAAGCACGCTGACAACTACCAGAGCAATCGCCAGCGACAAAATACTGTTCAGATTGAGAAGAAGTGCACGAATGTTGGTTTCTCTCGTCTCGTTGAACAGGAGTGGGGCAATAAAGAGCAGCATAAAGAGCTCGGATTCCAGGTGAACCTCCTGGACGTTGGGCAGCACGAGCGCAACAAGCAGACCGATAACAACCTGGATAACGGGGATGGAGACGTTGACAAACTTGTCGATAACCGAGGAAGCCGCGACGCAGGTCAGAACAATGAGCACAAATTCGAATGTCTCCAACAGGCTTCCTTCCTGATCGTAGGTGACAACGGCGTCAAGCCCGCGGCGCGCGCTGGTGGGTCCGCAACGAGCGGCGGGTCCGTGTCGAGCGACGGATCCACGAGGGTTCCGAGCACACGGGGCTTCTCGCCAGATAACGCTTCATTCGAGTATATACGGTTTTGCGGATCTAGCTTGACTTGGCGCAGATAACACATGGTTTCTGCGGTGATACGTGAGCTCTATCAGTGAGGCTTGGAATTGCGAGCCTAAAAAGTGCATGAAGTCTGTGTAAATTTACTCAGACATGGCGAGAAAAACCGGCAAATAGCTCAGACTTGGTGAACTTTTCCGGCAAATCGTTCAGATATGGCGAGAAAATCAGGCTCCATGAAAGGGCGAGCTTGGATGCGCTTTAAACTCTGCCTGGAAAGCGAGCCTAAAAAGCGAGCCTGAAAAGTGCAAAGATTCTGTATTTTGGATACAGATTCTTTGATGAAATCAGGCAAATCCACAGATTCTTTGAAGTATTTAGGCTTGAATTCTCATTGCTAGTGCAACAACAAAAGACAAGGTAGTGACCCA